>CAYNMI010000135.1:0-7055 GCA_964398095.1 uncultured Desulfobacca sp. | reverse complement strand
ATGATGGTGGGCCGTGCCCACCCTACATTTTTTTGCCGAAAACCGAAAACTGAAAACTGAAAACCCAACCATGCACGATACGATAATCAAAGAACTCGCCGCCATTGTCGGCCCCGGGCACCTCATCACCAGCCCCGAGGAACGCTGGTGCTACGCCTTTGACGCCACGGACCGCTCAGCTATGCCGGATGCGGTGGTCTTTCCCGGGTCGGCGGCGGAAGTGGCGGCCATTGTCCGCCTGGCCAATGAGCATCGCTTCCCCGTGGTCCCCCGGGGCGCGGGCACCGGCCGCAGTGGCGGTTCGGTGCCCATTGCCGGCGGGGTGGTGCTGGTCCTGACCCGCTTGAACCGCATCCTGGAGATCAGCCGCGCCGACCTGGTGGCGGTGGTGGAGCCCGGGGTCATCCTCAGCCGGCTGAAAAATGCGGTGGAGGCCCAGGGGCTCTATTACCCGCCGGACCCGGCCAGCGCCGATTTCTGCACCATCGGCGGCAACGTCGCGGAGTGCTCCGGGGGCGCGGTGGCGGTGCAATACGGCGTCACCCGGGATTATGTCCTGGGTCTGGAGGTGGTGCTGCCCACCGGGGAGACCATCAGCGCCGGGACCCGCACCATGAAAGGGGTGGTGGGCTATGATCTCACCCGTCTGTTTCTGGGGTCCGAAGGCACCCTGGGGGTGATCACCCGCATCACCCTGAGGTTGGTGGCCAAACCCCCGGCCCGCCAGACGCTGGCCGCCGGCTTCCGGACCATTACCGCCGCGGCCGAGGCGGTCAGTCTGATCCTCACCTCCGGTCTGGCCCCCACCGCCCTGGAGTTCATGGATCACGTGACCCTGGCGTGCGTTAAGGAGATGCTGCCCTTTGAACTCCCGGCGGGCACCGCGGCCCTGCTGCTCATCGCGGTGGACGGCCACCCCAAAGACGTGGAGGACCGGGCCGCCCGCATCGCCCGGTTCTGCCGGGAGCAGGGGGCCCAGCCGGTCCTTAGGGCCAAGACCCCGGAGGAGGCGGAGCGCCTCTGGCGGGCCCGGAAGGTGATCTCTCCGGCCCTCTTGAAAATAAAGCCCCACAAAGTGAGCGAAGACGTGGCGGTGCCTCTGGGCGCCATTCCCCGGCTGATCGACGCCCTTCAGGACATCGCCCGACGCCGGGGGCTCATCATCCCCAGTTACGGGCACGCCGGGGACGGTAATATCCACGTCAACGTCCTGTACGACCACCAGGTAGAGCGGGAACGGCAGGCCGTGAACCCCACCGTGGAGGACATCCTGGGTCTGGCCCGGCAGTTGGGCGGCACCCTGTCCGGGGAGCACGGCGTCGGCCTTACCAAGGCCCCCTATCTGGGCCTGGAGCTGTCTCCCGCGGCCATGGCCCTGCAGCGGCGCCTCAAGATGGCCTTTGATCCCCATAACATCATGAATCCGGGGAAAATTTTTCCCGACCCGCCCCTGGCGGAGTAAGCCCCTTGACGCCGGATAGTCCCGTATGTTATACAAAAATTAAGCATTTTTAATGCTTGACAAAATTTTCACAATGACATACGTTTGGAAACAAAAAACCCGGCGATCAAAATATTGAAGGAGGATATGTCTGCATGGCCACCGTGGAATACAAAGGTAAAACCTTTACCGTAGATGAAGACGGCTTTCTGGAAAATTTGGATCAGTGGAGTCAGGAGTGGGTGGATTACGTGAAGGACTCCGAGGGCATCTCCGAGCTCACCGACGAGCACTGGAAAGTCATTAACATGCTCCAGGATTACTACAAGAAGAACGGCATTGCTCCCATGGTCCGGATTCTTTCCAAGGTAACCGGCTACAAACTGAAACATATTTATGAACTCTTTCCCTCCGGACCGGGCAAAGGCGCCTGTAAAATGGCGGGATTGGCGAAACCCACCGGTTGCGTCTAAAGCTCCTCTCCCACTTGCATCAATCCAGGCGATACGTGAAGCAGATTCCCTCTCGGCGAGGGAATCTGCTTTCTCACATTCTCCTCGTGCCGCGGACACCAAAAATTAATTTGACATTTGGGTCCCGGGCTTTTAGAGTGCAAGAAGAAAAAATCCTTTAACCATCTATAAGTTAGTCCTTCTCCGGGCCTAGAGAAAATGTCCGAGAGGAGGCTTGTTTCCTTGGACCTTGCCTCTTCAGCTCAGGAGTGAGGCTCACGAAGGAGTATGACATGACGCGGCCCATTCAAAAGGTATTATTCATCGAACCCCGGTCTCCCCGGGAGCATATTTTCAGCCGGGTGGCCATTCCCCGGTTAGGGTCGCTGTTGTTGGGAACCATCTTGCAGCAACAAGGGAGAGAGGTCAAGGTGGTCATCGAGGAGATATCCACCCCCAATTACGCCACCCTGGACTTCCAACCCGACCTGGTGTGCATCTCCAGCATCTCCTCCACCGCCCCCCGGACCTACGAACTGGCGGACTTCTATCGTCAGCAGGGCCTGCCGGTGGTTTTGGGCGGCGCCCACCCCAGCTTCCTGCCCCTGGAAGGGCTGGAGCACGCCGATTACGTCATCTGCGGCGAGGGCGACGAGGCCCTGTCGGAGCTGGTTAACGCCCTGGAAACCGGCGGCAGCCTGGCGGAGGTCAATAATCTCTGTTACCGGGACGGGGACACCATCCATCAAAACCCCTGGCGCCCTTTTTTAGGGGACCTGGATTCCCTCCCCATCCCCAACTACAATCTGATTCACGGCTGGAAGGCCCGGAATCGCCGGGGCGTCGTCTCCATCGCCACCTCCCGGGGCTGCCCCTTCAACTGCAGCTTCTGTTCGGTGATCATGATGTTCGGGCGCAAGCACCGGGTCACCTCCATCGACCGGGTCATCGAAGAGATTCGCCAGAACGGCCTTCAGGCCCGTCACATCTTTTTCTGCGACGACAATTTCACCGCCGACCGCCAGCGCACCAAGGGATTATGCGAGCGCATCATCGCCGAAGGCCTGAAACTCGAATGGAGCGCCCAGGTGCGGGTGGAATCCGCCAAAGACCCGGAACTCCTGGAACTCATGGCCAGGAGCGGCTGTTATATCGTCTTCGTGGGCCTGGAATCCATCAACCCCGCCACCCTGAAGGCCTACAACAAATCTCAGACCGTGGAAGGCATCAAGGAGTGCGTGACCAATTTTCACAAGTTCGGCATCAAGGTTCACGGCATGTTCGTGTTTGGCTCCGAAGAGGACCACTTTCAGGTTATCCGGGATACCGTGAGGGTTTCCCGGCAAATGGACCTGGACTCCTTGCAATACCTGATCCTCACCCCGATCCCCGGCACGGCTTTCTATAAGGAGATGGAGGCCCAAAACCGGATTATCTGCCGGGACTGGAGCCAGTACGACGGCCACCACACCGTGTTCCAACCCCGGCAGTTCACCCCGTTTGAACTGCAGATGGAAACCAACCGGGCCATGAAGAAATTTTATAGCTGGACCTCGGTGATTAAGCGCCTCATCGCCCGGGACCTGTTTTTCGCCAAAATGAGGGCCTACGGCCGTATCATCCTGTGGAAGGCCACCCTGAAACGGAACAGCTACTTCCAGCAACTGCAAGAACAGCTCTATGCCCGGGGACAGCAACTGCGCCAGTGGCTGCCGCAAAAAGGCCGCATCCCCAGGGTGGGCATCCCCGCTGACATCTGGAACCTCTGCACCTGGGAAAAGGGACCCAAGGATTTCCTCATTAAGTTCCTGGAACGCCTGGGGGTGGAGGTGGTTCAGGAAACCAGCCAGGAGAACCCCGAAACCAGCCCCCTGCACGCCATGGAGCAGGTGCGGGCCGAAATCAGCCGTTTACAGGAACAGGCGGACCTGGTCCTGGTGCCCCTGTGGGAAGGGCTGGGAGAGGCGGCCCAGAAGATCAAAGACCTCCGCCAGGAGTTCACCAAGGAGGCCGTGGCCCGGCTGCTCCCCCTGGAATTCAGCCGGGAATCCTTCTATAACGCCTGCATGGAGCTGGGCCTGTGCTTCACCACTCACCTGGGGCGCATCCGCCGCGTCTACTTCCAGACCCTGGAGGAGGTAGGCGCCCCGGTTTAATGCCGGTTGCGGTTTCCGGTTTCCGGTTTTCGGCAAAAAATTAACAAGAGGGTCAGGGGGACATCTCGTCAGGGTCCCCCCGCCCTCTCGATAAATTCCCCTGCCCTTATGGGTGAGGGGTTTTTTTATTCCCGGTTATTCGGTCCGCCTGGCTTTGGCCACCAGGACCGGACATGGCGCCGCACCGATGACCCGCTCGGCCACGCTCCCCATCAGGAGACGTGCCAACCCGCTGCGGCCCTGAGTTCCCATCACCAACAAATTCACTTTTTCTTCTTGAGCGGCCTGGCAAATACTCTCAAAGGGACGCCCCTCGACCAGCAGGCCGCTAAAGGCTATCCCATGCCTGGCGGCCGAAGCTTCCAGGTGCTGCAAGATCAGTTGGCAGTCTGTCTGGAGGGATTCATTGCGGGCTACCGAGATCCCCACGATCTCGGATTTGGCCCTCTCGGCAATTACCACCGCCTCCCTCCAGGCCGCCTCGCTGTCCGGAGAACCATCGCTGGCCACCAGGATTCTTCGAAAACTCAGGCTTAGTTCCCGGGGAACCACCAGGACACTGCCTTGACAATGGCCGATGACCCGGGCGGTGACGGACCCCAGCAGCAGGCGGCCCAGTCCGCTCCCGCCTTTGCGCCCCATGATGATCCAATCGGGTCTGAAGGTTTCGGCCTCCTCCAGGATGCCTTCATGGGGGGAGACGCCGGGGCGCATCCTCACCTCCGCCGCCACTCCGGCCTCCAGGGCCCTGGCCTTGAGGTCCTCCGGGCCCACGGCGCCCTCCGATGGTTGGCCGGCCTCACCGGCCGCGGAGTCTCCCACGTTGAGGAAGATTACTTGGGCGCGGCTTTGCCGGCCCAGCCAGAGCCCGGCGTTGATGGCCCCCTGACTGGCCGGGGAGCCATCCGTGCACACCAGTAATCTCTTGAGGTGAAGGGGCGCTCCATCTGACATAACACCTCCTGAGGGTAAAGAGAGACTGATAAAACCCAACGATACTTTCCGGGGCAAGTGCAGCGCTCCTGGAAATATCCCATTTATGCAAACCGGCTCACAACGTATGACCCCGAAGCTGTCACCCCGCCAACTGCAAAGATGGGACGGCTGGCCGCTCCATCTGAATCCGAGACCCCTCTCGCCGCCGCTCCCTAATTCTACTTCCCCGGCTCCAGGCCGTAGGATTTGAGTTTTTTGGAGAGGTGGGAGCGTTCCAGGCCGATCTTTTCGGCCAGCAGGCTGATGTTGCCCCGGCATTCCGCCAGTTTGCGCCGCAGGAACTGCTTCTCGAACAGGGCCCGGGCCTCCCGGAAGGAGGGCACCTGCAGGAAGGGGTCGATGAATTCGCCCTCCCCATCCTCCCCCGGCGCCGGGGCGGCAAACGGCAGGTCCGCCACCTCGATGGTGGACCCCGCGGTCAGGATGGCCAGGCGCCAGACGAAGTTTTTCAGCTCCCGGACGTTGCCCGGCCAGGGCTGGGCGGCCAAAACCTCCAGGGCTTCGGGGCTGAGGGTCTTGGATGGGGCGTCGTCTTCCTGGGCCAGCTCCTTGAGGAAGTGGGCCGCCAGGAGGGGGATGTCCTCCCGGCGCTCCCGGAGGGACGGCACGATGAGGGGAATGACGTTGATGCGGTGGTAAAGGTCCTCCCGGAAAGTCCCCCGGCCGATCTCGTCTTCCAGGTTCTTGTTGGTGGCGGCCACGATGCGCACGTCCACCTGGATGGGGCGGTGGCCCCCCACCCGCTCGAACCGCTGCTCCTCCAGGATGCGCAGAATCTTGGCCTGGGTCTTCAGGCTCATATCGCCGATTTCATCCAGGAAAAGAGTGCCTTCGTGGGCCAGGTCGAACTTGCCCCGATGCCGGTCCGTGGCGCCGGTAAAGGCCCCCTTCTCGTGCCCGAAAAGCTCGCTTTCGATAAGGTCTTCGGGAATGGCGGCGCAGTTGACCTCCACAAAGGGCCGGTGGGACCGGCGGCTGTATGCATGGAGGGCCCGGGCCACCAGCTCCTTGCCGGTGCCGTTTTCTCCGGTGATCAGCACCGAGGCGTTGGTGGGCGCCACCAGGTTCAGCGCCTCCCGCAGCTTGCCGATGGCCTCGCTCTTGCCGATGATCTCCCGGACCGGGGCCGCCTGCTGGCGCAGCCGCCGGTTTTCCTCGGAGAGGCGGGCCAACTCCAGGCCGTTGCGCACCGTCAGGAGAATCTTGTCGGCGTGGGGCGGCTTCTCGATAAAGTCATAGGCCCCCAGACGCGTGGCCTTGACCGCGTTTTCCACCGAACCGTAGGCGGAAATCATGACCACCGGCAGAAAGGGGTAGAGGCGTTTCAGCTCCTGGAGCACTTCCAGACCGTCGATACCCGGCAGGGCGATGTCCAGGAGCACCAGGTCAGGGGACTCCTCCCGCACCAGCTTCAAGGCGGCCTCCCCGTCCGGGGCCGTGAGCACCTCGAAGCCCTCATCCTGAAGGATGCCCGAGACCACCTGGAGGATCTGGGGCTCGTCGTCAACTACCAGCAGTGTTCCCGACATAATCAGCCCTGTGCATGGGAAAATCGATAATGAACCTGGTGCCCTGGGGCACGTTGTCTTCCACCCGCAGAACCCCCTGGTGCTCCGCCACGATGGAATTGACGATGGCCAGACCCAGGCCGGTGCCGCCCCGCTTGGTGGAAAAGTAGGGCTCGAAGATCCGGATTTTATCCCGGTCCGGGACCCCGACGCCGGTATCGGCCACGCTGAGCTCCACCCGCTCCTGGGCCGGGTCGCCCTGGACCGACACGGTGATGGTCCCGCCTCCCGGCATGGAGGCCAAGGCATTATCCAGCAGATTGAGGAGCAGCCTTTTCACCTGCTCCCCGTCCACCAGGACCGGGGGCAGCGCCGCATCGGGGTGAAATTCCAGGGTGATGCGGGGCTGCACCTCCTGATAGAGGAGCAGGGTCTCCTGGACCAGTCCATTGAGGTCCTGGGGGGCCAGGGTCAAATGCGGCAGCCGGGCAAACCGGGAAAA
>CAYNMI010000134.1:0-7096 GCA_964398095.1 uncultured Desulfobacca sp. | reverse complement strand
ATCTTACCGGTGCGGGTGCACAGGTTGAAAACCTGTGCCACCAATACTTTTCATGCTTTACGGCTGCACCGCAGTCTCATATGCCGCTTCTCTATACGCCCGGCAGCGGCGCACCAGGTTGCGGGCCACTTCGGGGTTGCTGCCGAAGTGGAGGTGCACGTAGCTGGCCAGGACGTTCTTCTCGCAATAGCCTTCGCGCCCGGCCGCCCCGCCCCGCCGGGGCGTCAGGCGGTAAATGCGGGGGACGTCGTCGGGTTCCCCGATGATCTCCGAATAGTGAAACTCGTGTCCCCGGGCCCTGGTCCCCGCCGGTCCCAGGAGGCCGGGAGCCGCGAGGCTGACCTCCCGGTAACCCAAGGCCTTGAGGCGGGGCAGCATCCGCACCGTGAAGGGGAACACCCCGGCCATGGGGTGGGCCCGGCCCTCCAGGTCCCGCAGCTCCCGGGCCAGGTACATGAGCCCGCCGCATTCGGCGTAGATGGGAAGCCCGGCGGCGGCCATCTCCCGGATGGCCTGCTTCAGACCGACATTGGCAGCCAACTGCTCAGCATAGAGCTCCGGGTACCCACCCCCCAGGTAGATGCCGTCCAGGTCGGCGGGCAACTCATGGTCATCCAGCGGCGAAAAGCCGACCAGCTCCGCTCCGGCCGCCGCCAGCAATTCCAGATTCTCGGGGTAGTAGAAGCAAAAGGCCCGGTCCCGGGCCACCCCCAGGCGCACCGTGGCCGGCGCCGCGGCCGCGACCGGCTCCTCCGGCAGCGCCAATTGCGGCAGCGCCGCCAGCAGGCCCTCCAGGTCTAGATTCTCTTCCATCCAGTCCGCCAGATGCTGGAGATAGGCCTCTTCCAAGGGGTGGTCCTCGGTGGTGGCCAACCCCAGATGCCGCTCCGGGATGGCCAGTTCCTGGTCCCGGGGCAACCCCCCGAAACTGCGCACGCCTTTTAAGGACGCCAGGGCCTCGTGCAAATACTCCAGGTGGCCGGCGCTGCCGACGCGGTTAAAAACCACCCCCGCCAGGGTCAGGTCGGGGTCGAAGCCGGCGAACCCGTACACCAGGGCCGCGGCGCTCCGGGCCATGGCGCGGGCGTCCACCAGCAGCAGGACCGGCAGCCCCAGCCACTTGGCCATCTGGGCCGTGGAGCCGGCCTCGCTGGCCCCGTCATAGCCGTCAAACAGGCCCATCACCCCTTCCACCACCGCCACGTCGACGCCCCGGGCCTGCCGCCGGAACAGGGCCTCATTGGCCTCCCGGCTCAGCATCCAGCCGTCCAGGTTCCGGCAGAGCCGTCCCGCGGCCCGGGTGTGATGCCCGGGGTCGATGAAATCCGGCCCCACCTTAAAGGGCTGCACCACCAAACCGCGCCGGCGCAGGGCCGCCAAGAGCCCCAGGGTCACGGTGGTTTTGCCCACCCCGCTCTGGGTCCCGGCAATCACTAGCCCGCGGGTTTGTTGATTCATCGTGGACATCCTTCTGAGGGAGAGGGCGAGGGGCTTTTCGTAAGTGCCCCTCCCCCCTCGCTCAGGCTCCCTCCCCCAACCCTTTACATTATCTCCCGTAGGAGCGGACCCGTGTTTCCGCCCTTATCGCGACTCTTGGGATGTAGGGGCGGCTCGCGAACCGCCGCTACGCCCCTGACCCATCCGTCACTTCTTCTGCCCAAAGGCCCCCGGATGGAGGAACCGGGCCAGTTCCGCCACCGCCTCCGCGGAGCGCGGTCCCGGCCGGGAGTAGAGGCTCTCGTCCACCACCAGCACCCGGTGGTTTTTCACGGCCTTGATGTCCTGAAAATAAGGCCGTTTATAAATGTTGTCCGGGCTGCGGTTCATGGGGCCTTTCTGGATGATGTAGACGTCCGGATTGGCCTGGATGAGGGCCTCCAGGCTGTAGAACGTCAGTTTTTTGGGAGTGGTGACGATGTTTTCGCCCCCCGCCCGGGTGATGATGTCGTTGACGATGGAGCCCTGCCCGGCGCCCAACAGGTTGAGTTCCCGCACCTCGAAAAAGACCCGGGGCTTGGGGCGTCCCGCCACCCGTTTAGCCACGTCCGCCAGTTTGGCCTTCATGGACCGCTTCAGGGCCGCGGCGGCCGCCTCCCGCCCGGTGAGCACCCCTATCCGGGTGATGGTGCTGAACAGCCCGGCAAAATCGCGGGGCGCAAACATGGCCACCGGCACGTGGGCCGCCTCCAACCGCTTCAGGGCCGGCAGGCCCTTGGGGACTCCCCCCTGCACCACCAAATCCGGCTTCAGGGCCAGGATCATCTCCACGTTGGGCTGGAGATGGGTGCCCACAGTGGGAATCCCCTTGATGGTCTCATCATCCCGGGTGCAGGCCACCACCCGGCCGCCCAGCCCCAGGGCCTTTAAAATCTCCGTCAGCCCGCCGTACAGGGAGACGATCCGCTGGGGCGGGGCGGCCAGGGTCACCACGGTGCCGTGGTCGTCCGTAATCTGGGCGGCTTTTAAGGCGCCTGGCCGCCATAAAAAGCAGACCATCAAGAAGCCTAATGACAGGACTAAAGCTGTGGCCCTGAATCTCCCTCCCCCTGGCGGGGGGAGAGTCGGGGTAGAAATGAGAACCTGCTTCATGATTGCACCGCCTCCTGGGCTGCCGCCGCGGTCTCCGCCTCCCGGGTAGCCGCCGACAGGGGCAGCATTACCGCGTAGGGCCGCTGATGGCCGGGGTGCCGCACCACCTCCATGGGCGTCTCGTACACCTCTGCCAGAATCTCCGGGGTGAACACCCGGTCCGTGGGTCCGTCCACCACGATGCGGCCATCCTTGGTGAACATCAGGCGTTGGCAATAGAGGGCCGCCAGGTTCAGGTCGTGCATGGCGCAGAGCACCGTCAGCTCCCGGGTTTGGTTCAGATATTTGAGGATTTCAAAAATCTCCAGCTTCTTGCGCACGTCCAGAGACGAGGTGGCCTCGTCCAGGAGCAGGATTTGCGGGTCCTGGGCCAGGGCCCGGGCGATCACCACCCGCTGGCTTTCCCCCCCGGAGACCTCGTTAATCGGCCGTTCCTGGAGGTGGGCCGTGGTGGTCCGGTGCATGGACCTGAGGGCCTGAACCAGGTCCGTGTCCGTCAGGGTCCCCAGGCGGCGCCGGTGCGGATACCGTCCCATGAGCACGATTTCCAGGCAGTTGAAAGGGAACCGCACATCGGAGGACTGGGGCACCACCGCCAGGATTTGGGCCCGGAGGCGGCTGGCCAGGGATCCCAGACCCTCGGACTTGATGATAATGCGCCCGCTTTTGGGCCGCAGCAGGCCCGACAGGGCATGGATCAGGGTGGACTTGCCGCTGCCGTTGGGGCCCAGAATGCCCACGAATTCTCCCGGCTTTACCTGAAAATTCAGGCCCTTAAGGACCAGATGGTCCTCGTAGCCCAAGTCCAGCGCCTCTACCCGGATCACCACATCCCCCTGGAGCGGCGGGATTTCAAGAGATAAAAGAAAAACGGCCCGCCCAACAGCGCCGTGACCACGCCCACCGGCAGTTCCTGGCCGCTGGCCAGGAGGGTCCGGGCCAGGACGTCGGACCAGATCAGGATCAGGGCGCCGGTGGCGGCGGACAACGCCAGGAGCCGCCCATGGGAGGGGCCGGCCAGCACCCGCACCAGGTGGGGCACCACCAGGCCCACAAAGCCGATAACCCCGGAGACCGACACCGCCCCCGCGGTGAGCAGGGAGGCTCCCAGCAAGAGATTGACCCGCACCCGGGAGACCGCCACCCCCAGGTGATGGGACTGCTCTTCCCCCAGGGCCATGATGTCCAGTTCCCGGTGATACACGAAGGCCAGGGCCAGGCCCGCCGCCAGGTAGGGCAGGAGAAAGCCCACGTGGATCCAGCCCCGGCCGGAAAAGCTCCCCATGATCCAGAAGACGATGGCCGACAGGGATTCCTCATCCAGGCTTTTCACCAGGCTGATGAGGGCCGCAAGGAAGGTGCTCACTATGATCCCCGCCAGGATCAGGGTCTCCTTGCGGATGCGGCCGGCCTCCCGGGACAGCACCAGGACCGCCAGCATGGCCCCGATGGCCCCCAGGAGGGCCCCCAGGGGCAGCGGGCTCAGACCCAGAAAACTGCCCCCCACCCCCAGCGTCACCAGGAGCGCCACCCCGAAGGCCGCGCCCGTGGCCACCCCGATGGTGAACGGATCGGCCAGGGGGTTCAGCAGGAGTCCCTGGAAGATGACCCCCGCGGTGGCCAGAGACGCCCCCACCAGCCCCGAAAGCACCACCCGGGAGAGGCGGATGTCCCAGATGACCACCTCTTTGGTGCGGTCCACGGCCCCCAGGTGAAACCCCAGCTTCTCCAGCAGCACCGTGCCGATGGTGGACCAACTGATATCCATGCGGCCGATGCCCGTGGCCAGGACCACCGACAGGACCAGCCCCAGGCTCAGCAGGATGAACGCGGCGTTGAACCGGCGCGCCCCCACCTGCTGCCGGCTTCTGGCCACCGCCAGATCCGCGCCCCGGTCCAGGTCGTCTGCGGGCAGGAAATCCACCTTCATGTGCGGCTCTGGGAAAATTTTCTTTGCGACCGAAATCTTTGCAAGTTAGGCAACCCCATCCGGTGGCACCGGCTTTTCCGCCTGGGCCGGCCTTGTATCGTGTTCCAGAAGTAGCTTCAATAAGTTTTAGTCCTAAAATTCCCCCCTCCCCTGGTGGGAGGGGGTTAAGGGGAGGGGGATAAGGCTCTGTATCCATTCATGGTTCTGTCACCCCCACTCTAACCCTCTCCCATCAAGGGGAAGGGAACCAGAGGTGCTTCTTTTTGAAGGTTTTCCTGAAACGCAATACTAGCCTGCCGCCCCCGGAGCCCTCCTGACAAAAAAATCCTTAAGTCCCGACGGACTTAAGGATGCACCCAGCTTCTTTATCCTTAGATGAGGGGCCGCTTGTCCAGAGCGGCCTCTGTTGCCTGGTCCATGGTCGCGCCCTTCGGACCCAGGCCTCCGGGCAGGTCTTCTGGCTCCCGGATCAACCTACTCCCTGCGCCTTCCCATCCCACTTCGATGGAACAGTGGCCTCGTGCAGGTTTCGTCCCCGGTCACAGCGGCGGGACCGCGACGGCTTGGCCGTCTTCCCCATTAAACCCCGAAGGGTACCCGGATAGTAGAATATATAAAGTTACCCCGGGCCTGTCAACCTTATTCACCTTGCCGCCGCCATCCCTTCGGCGCCGCGATTAATGCTCTCTACGCCAGCGCCGCCAACAGCCGCATGACCCGGGCCGCCACCCCGCTCCCCTGGCACACGGTCTCGGCGATGTCCCGGGGCCCCTGGCAGGTCCCGGCCAGAAAGACCCCCGGCACGGTGGACTCCAGGGGGTGCAGGATGGGGTGGCGTTCCTGGTAAAACCCCAACCCGTCCCGGGCCGGGGCCGGGTCCCCAAAGGGCAGCGGCTCCCGGGCCGCCTCCAGCCCCACAGCCAGCACCGCCAGATCCACCGCCAACTCCTGCCGCCCGCCCCGCTCCTGGTCCTCAAAGCAGATGACCGGCCGCCCCGCCTCGTCTTCGCCGATGCGGCCCGGCAGCCCCTTGATGAACCGCACCCCCGCGGCCCGGGCCCGCAGGTACAGGTCTTCAAAGCCCTTGCCCGAGGTGCGGATGTCATTGTAGAAAATCGTCACTTCCGCGTCCGGCGCATGCTCCAGGGTTAGCATGGCCTCCTTGATGGACGCGGTGCAGCAGTAGCCGGAGCAGTAGGGCAGGAACCGCCGGTCCCGGGAGCCCACGCACTGGATGAAGGCCAGCCTTTTGACCGGCCGCCCCCCGGGGGTCACCAGGCTGCCCATGGTGGGGCCGGTGGCGCAGACGATGCGCTCGAACTCCAGGTTGGTCACCACCCCGGGGATGCGGCCGTAGCCGTATTCGCTCTTGATCCCCGGGTCGAAGGGCCGGGCCCCGGTGGCCAGGACGATGGCGCCCACCATCAGCCGGCGCTGGCTGGGCCGGTGGAGCAGGTTGATGGCCTGATGCTCGCAGGCGTTAACGCACATCTGGCAGTCGATGCAGTAGTCCTTTTCAATGGTGGCCCTAAGCGGCACCGCCTGGGCAAAGATGATACGGATGCATTTCCGGGGCTTGAGCCCCAGGTTCCAGCGGCTGGGCACGATCACCGGGCACACCGTGGTGCAGGTCCCGCAGCCCACGCACTTGCTCATGTTCACGTACCGGGGCTTGAGGGTGATGTCCACCTCGAAGGCCCCGGCCTGCCCCGAAATCCGGCTGAGACTGGCATAGCTCAACAGTTCGATGTTGGGATGGGCCGCCACCTCCACCAGTTTCGGCCCCAGGATGCAGATGGAGCAGTCCAGGGTGGGGAAGGTCTTGTCCAACTGCGCCATGGTGCCGCCGATGGAGAGGGAGGATTCGGCCAGGAACACCTTGAAGCCGGCGTTGGCCAGGTCCAGGGCCGCCTGGCAGCCCCCCACGCCGCCGCCCACCACCAGCACTTCCCGGCAGACCGGCCCGGCCGGGATTTCCGGTGCCTCCGGGGTCGACAGGGCCAGGGTCAGGGCGCCCACCGCGGTATCCAGATCAGGAGAGGACCGCACGTCCACCACCGGCAGGGGCTTGCCCTCCCCCAGCCCCTGGAAAAAGCCCGCATGAATCTCCGGGCCGCAGGCGGCCACCAGCCAGTTCCGGGCCTTGGAGTTCGCAAGTTTCTGGAGCCGGGCCAGGCCGTCCGGGGTGCACAGGGGCGGCGCCAGTTCGGCCCGCACCCCCATCTGCTTCAGGCGCGCCGCCAGTCCCCGGCCATCAAAGGCCAGGTCCGGACAGGCGCATATGAGCACTTTTCTCGGGGTCATCTCAGCAATCTTGACCTGTAGCCGCAGGCTTCAGCCTGTGCATAAGCAACATATAGCGTTTGCCACAAATTCATTCCATTTGATGGGTTTTAAATCCCCCTAAATCCCCCTTTATTAAAGGGGGACTTTTCAAAGGATTCCAACAAGTTCCCCCCTTTGGCAAAAAGGGGGGGGTAGGGGGGATTTTGGTTTTAGGCCGCAGTCGGGCGCGTGCCACGCGCCATTTTTTGGTGCCTAAAACGGACCCGCATTACGTGCTCTTCCGCCTGATCG
>CAYNMI010000133.1:0-7101 GCA_964398095.1 uncultured Desulfobacca sp. | reverse complement strand
CGTAGAAGCCGGGGCAGGGCTGCTCTTCGTCGTTTTCCATCTCCACGCCCATGTCCGCCAGCAGGAACAGAAAATCATCCCGGGGAATCCCGAGGTTGTTGCCCCGCTCGAGATTCATCATGGTGCCCTTGTGGATCGGGCCGGGCACCTTGTCCCGGTCCCGCAGGGTGCGGCAGGCCCGGAAGGTCTTCATCAGTTGGATGCCCATGGGGCACTGGTACTGGCAGCGGCCGCACAGGGTGCAGACCCAGGGCCACTTGGAATCAATAACCTCCTGCTCCAGACCCAGGACGATGGCCCGGATGGCCTTCCTGGGGTCCCAGCCCGGAACCAGCCCGCTGGCGGGGCAGCCTCCGGCGCAGGTGCCACAGGTATAGCACCGGTCCGCCAACTCGGGGCTTACCCCGATCCTGCGGTGCTTCCGGTCTACCGTAATCTCTTTAATTGCCTCTTCTGGCATGTTTCCTCCATGTGCAAGTGGTGGTCATCAAACTGCCCACACGCAAAGCTCAGGCTGCGATATATCTTGCCCCATTTGCTTCACTCAAAATTCACGCATTTTTGCACAATATCTCATTACTACACCTTATTGTTTATATATAATATTTTGGGAAGAAAATAAAGTATTTTTGAGGCGGGTGGGCGAATTTGGGGAGGCGTCCGCCCCGGCGGCCGGGAGCCGCTGGCCTGACGGTGGCGCCCGTATTTGCCCAGGTCCGGCAACCCCCAAAATTTTTCCGCACCCCCGGGGGATTATGGTATTTTTTATGGAGGCACTGTCATGAAAATTTCCCCGGAACTGGTGGCACAGGCTTTCTAGCCTGTGCAGGTGTAAGGTGCCAAGGCCGCACCCGGCCTGGCGGGCGATGGGCGCGAACCTCCGGCGGGGAGAACTTATAGATTAAAGGTGGATTTTATCATGGCCCAGGAATTTGGACCGCGCCTCGCGGTGTTACGCCAACTGGCCGACCGGTTGGAGAAGCGTCGAGCGGACTTGATAGAGGCGTCCGGGGAGGATATCGGCACCCCCTGCACTGCCGCCGCCATGGAAGTGGATATGGCGGTGGAGCATCTCCGCACCATGGAGGAGGAGGTGCCCTATGTAAAAGGCAAGACCCCCTACGGCACGGTGGCCGCCATCCTGCCCTATGACGCCCCGCCCGTCATGGTGGCCCGGGTGGGCGGCGCCGCCATCTTGGGGGGGAATCAATTCCGGTTCAGTTGTTCCTCGCAAACTCCCCGCACGGCCCGGCTTCTGGCCGAAGTGGTGGCGGGCTTGCCGGACTTCACCGCGCTGGTGGGCCTGGACAATCGGGAGTTCGGCCGGCAGTGCGTCGCTGATCCGGAGGTGCGGGTCTTTTTCATCTCCGGCGGCGGCGACTTGGGGGCCCTCTACGCCCAAGACGCCCACCGGTTCGATAAGCTCTTTTTTGCCGGGCCCAGCGGCCTGCCCCCGGTGATCCTGTTTCAGGACGCGCCCCTGGAGCCCGCGGTGGAATTCGTGGTGCGGCGGGCCTTTGTCAACGGCGGTCAGTACTGCACCACCCTGAAGAGGGCTTATATCCACCGGGAGATTTACGACCGTGTGCAGGCCATGATCCTGGCGAAGATGCCGGAAGTGGTGGTGGGCGACCCCCGGGACCCCCAGACCAGGATCGGCCCCATCCGGGTGGCGCGCACCCGCAAACTTCTGGACCGGGCCCTGGAGTCTCTCCAGGAGCCGCACTTCCTGGCGCCGTCCCGCCGGAACGGCGAGTGGCAGGGACCATTCCTCTTCGAAACCCAGGAGCCGCCGGACCTGGAGCTCTTCGGACCGTTTTTGGCCCTGGTCCCGGTGGCGGACGATGCCGCCGCCATCCAGCGGGTTTTGCCCAGCCGCTACCCCTTCCTGGTGAGCTGGTTCGGCACCCCGCCGCCGGGAGGCAAAGAGGCCCTGACGGCAACCTTCGGCATGACCTACGACAACCCGGATTTCATCTTCACGCCTCTGCGCCTGCCCTTCGGCGGCAAAGGCGCCAGCGGCTGGATCATCGAGAATCGTAACGGCCGCCTGACCAAACGGGACGGGGCGTTTATTTATAGTCAAGAGTTGGTGAGAGGAGTGAGCAGTACCGGTAGCACAGGCGTCTCGCCGGTTGATATAAAAGGCGGCGGGCACGGAGGCCCGCCCCACTAAAACCCATGATTGACGAAGAAATCCTGTCATGTAGGGTGGGCACGGCCCACCATCTTTAAAGGTCAAAGGATAAACCTATGGTGGGCCGTGCCCACCCTACATTTTATGGATGAATCACTTCTCAAATCTTTGCCCATTAATTACCAAGAAGCCGTCGCCCTTCAAGAGAAACTGCGCCACCGGGTGGAGCTGACCCCCCTGCCCCGGCCGCCCCGGCTGGTGGCCGGGGTGGATGCCATCTGCGACCGGGCGGATCGGCGCATCTTCGGGGCCGCGGCGCTGTACCGTTATCCGGAGATGGAACTGCTGGAGGAGGCGGGGGTGGCGGGGGCGTGCCCTTTCCCTTACCGCACGGGGCTCTTAAGCTTTCGGGAGGTCCCCATCCTGGCCGCGGCCCTGGCCCGCCTTAAGGAACGCCCGGACGTGGTCCTGGTAGACGGCCAGGGGATTGCCCATCCCCGGGGCCTGGGGCTGGCCGCGCACCTGGGGCTGGTGGCGGAGATGCCGACGATAGGGGTGGCGAAAAGTCGGTTGGTGGGTGAAGGACAGGAACCTGATCTGGCGGCTGGATCGTATAACCCGTTAATCTGGCAAGGAAAAGTGGTAGGATTGATCCTGCGGACCCAAGAGGGCAAAAAACCCCTCTATCTCTCCCCCGGGCACCGCATCACGTTGCCGGAATGTCTGGAGATCACCCTGGCTTGCGTAACCAAATACCGGCTTCCCCTGCCGGTACGGCAGGCTGATCTCCTCAGCCGGCGCTTGCGGGCCTAAACCCCGGACCGGAGATTCGGCGCCAACTCGGCGGACGCGTTGGCCTCAAAGAGCTGCTCCCGGTACAACGGACAGACATGATAGCCTGAGTTGCTGCACCGCTGCTGGACGGAATCCCACTCCCACCAGAGACAGCTCTCGCACACCCCCCGCCTCTCTCGGTTGAGACAGATTCGTCCCGCCTCCCCGAAATTGACCATTAACCCACTTCCCCCCCGGGTTTCCTCTCCCGTAAGAAACCCATTAGCACTCAATAAATCAATCCTGCCTGGAAGTCAAATAATTTCTGCGGCCGGGGCGGAGGGAGCCACCGGCCGGAGGATTTATACCAATTTGAGACCTCTGGGAAATTTCATATTGTCATCCTGAGCGCCGCGTAAGGATCTATAAGCTATTTCAAAACCGGGTTTTTGTGTCACCCTGAGCGTTAGCGAAGGGTCTAGGTTATTGGAAAAACTAGATTCTTCGCTTCGCTCAGAATGACAAATTGGCGCAAAAGGAGGTTTTGAAATAGCTTGTAGTATTTAAAGTAGTTACGAGATTCTTCGGTCGCTTCGCTCCCTCAGAATGACAGATTAGGGAGACTTTCGCAGAGGTCTCAATTTCAGATTCAGATGAAACCAACTATAAGGGTAACATGCTGAATTCACAGATTTTTTACTAAAAACTGAAAACCGCAAACCGAAAACGGTATTAGGCGGGCGGTGGCGATTCCGGGGTTTTGCACCTCAAAAAAAATCGGTCTTTTTAAAGATCAGGGGATGGCTCTGGGGATGGAGGATTTTGGCTTCCACCACCTCCCCCACGCACAGGGTATGGTCGCCCGCCGTGAAGGTGTGCACCAGCTTCAGGTCCAGGTAGGCATATGCCTGGGGCAGGACCGGCGCGCCGCTCCCGGCCGTGAGGTAGTCCAGGCCGGCGAATTTGTCGATCTTGCGGCCGCTTTTGTAACCGAAGCGTTTGGCCAGTTCCACCTGCTCGCTGGTGAGTACGTTAATGGCGAAGATACCGCTCTCCTTGATGAGGGTGTGCGTATAGCGGGGCGGGGCGATGGACACCATGACCATCAGGGGATTGAGGGAGACCTGGGACACCCAGGCCGCGGTCATGCCGTTGACCTTCTCGCCCACGCGGGTGGTAACCACGTAAACTCCATGGACCAGGGCCGTAAAGGCCACCTCTTGCATCGCGAGCCTCCTTTTATTTAGGGGGATGGGGGGGCGGCGGCCTCCGGCCCGGCCGGCAAGGCCCGGTCCTCTGCGGCCACCCAGTCTGCGCAGATCCAGAACTTTCCCACCCCCTGGTTCAGGCGGGTGCATAAGCCTTTGTACCGGTAGACCCAGTAACGGCAGGTGGAACAGACCTTCAAGGGGCGGGTTTTCAGATTCACGGCCATGGGTTTCAGGAGACCTTTCTGGGCAGTATTGAGTTCAGGCGCAGGCGCAGACCAAAGCTGACGCGCCCTGCCATGTTAATGCGCCTCGCTTGCCAGGTCAAGGCGGAAATGGTCGTAGCCCCGGCCGGAGATATCCACCTCGCCCGCGGGGGTTTCCAGGATGACCCGATCCCCGGGCACGATGTGGCCCAACCGCCGGGGTGGCGCCAGGCCGGCCCGGGAGAAGGACTGAGGCAGGCTGGCGGCCTTCTCCGGCGGGGAGGTGAACAGGAGGAGAAAATCTTCCCCGCCGGTGAGGGCCAGGTCCAGGGGGTCCCGGCCCAAAGCCGGGGCCAGGGCCTCAACCCGGGGCGAAACCGGAACTTCGCTGCCGACGAGACGGGCCCCCACGCCGCTGGCCTGACAGATGTGGTACAGGTCGGTGGCGACTCCATCGGAGGTGTCGATGAGGGCCGTGGCCAGGCCCTCCCGGGCCAGGAGGCGCCCGGCCCGGAGGTGGGGCCGGGGCCGCAGCTGGGCCTCAATTAAGGGTTCTTTCAGGTCCGGGGCCGGGTTCAGGCCCCGTCGCAAGATTTCCAGGCCGGCCGCGGCTTCCCCCAAAAACCCCGTGACGAAGATCAGGTCCCCGATCTGGGCCCCGGCCCGCCGCAGCATCTGGGCGGCGGGCACCCGCCCGGTCAGGGTCACGGTCACGATCAGGCCCCTGGGAGAGGCCACCGTGTCGCCGCCGATAACGGCCACGTCATATTCCCGGGCGGCCTGGGCCAGACCCGCGGCAAAATCCAGGGCCAGGCCGCGGTCCCGGTCCGGGGGCCAGCCCAGGGACAGCAAGGCCGGGCCGGGGTTCCCGCCCATGGCGGCGATGTCGCTCAGGTTCACGGTCAGGGATTTCCAGCCCAACTGGGCCAGGGAAGTGTAGGCCAGATCGAAGTGGACCCCTTCCACCAGGGTATCCACGGTCCACAGGAGATAATCGGCGCCGTTCAGGGCCAGGGCGGCGCAGTCGTCGCCGATGCCCAGGATGACGCCGGCAGGGGCGGGCCCGAACTCACGGTTCAAGGCCGCGATGAGATCCCATTCGCTGGTGAGGGTGTCCGGGGGCGGCATCTCTTTACTGCTTCGAAAAGTTCAAAGTTCAAGGTTGCGATATGACTATCATGAACTTTCCCGGTTCCCGGCCGGCAGCCGTCGCCGCGCCGTTCCGGTTACTCCCGGCTCCGCAGCTTGGCCAGCAGCCGGAGCATCTCCAGATAGAGCCAGATCAGGGTGACCATCAGCCCGAAGGCGCCATACCATTCCATGTATTTGGGCGCGCCCTGGGCGGCCCCCTGCTCGATAAAATCGAAGTCCAGCACCAGGTTCAGGGCCGCAATGACCACCACGAACAGGCTGAAGCCGATGCTGGCCCAACTGTTCCCATACATGAGGGGCATGTGGATACCGAAGAAGCCCAGGACCATGGTGAGGAGATAGAACAGCATGATGCCGCCGGTGGCCGCCACCACGCCCAGCTTGAAGTTTTCGCTGGCCCGGATCAGCCGGGATTTATAGGCCAGCAGCAGGGCCAGGCAGGTGCCTAAGGTCAAGCCTGCGGCCTGGATGACGATGCCGGGGAATTGGGCCTCGAACATGGCCGAGACGCCGCCGATGACCAGGCCTTCCAGGAGGGCGTACAGGGGGGCGGTGAGGGGCGCCCAGGTCTGCTTGAACACGGTGACCAGGGCGACGATGAGCCCGCCGATGGCTCCCACCGCCACCCAGGGGGTTACCACCTGGGGGTTCATGGCCTGAAAATACTTGCCCCAGACCCAGGAAGCGGTCAGCAGGACGCAGAGGAGCAACAGCAGCGCCTTGTTGGCGGTCCCCTGGATGGTCATGGCCTCCTCGGCACGGGCGACGCGCCCCACCCCGGTGAAGGTATTGTCACCGAGGGCTGGGTTACCGGTCCTCATGGCTATCCTCCCTAATTTGTGGTTAATCGTCAGTTTATCAAGATTTCGCCTTCTGGGAAACAAAAAGACCGGCGCCGCCCGCCGGGGGAGGAGGCTGGGTGCAAGTCCAGAGCAGAGATAAGATTTTAAGGGGCGGGGGACTCGTCTTAAACGATGGGCTTGGGTTCGGCGCCGATGGCGTCGTAGTCGGTGACCCCCATGGATTTGACAAAATAGGTCTGGCAGACGTAATCCAGTTCCTGGGAGGTGAGCTGGGGCGTCTGGTCCAGGAACCGGGCCCGGTCTACCAGGTTCTCGATGAGGTCCCGGGGGTGGCAGGCGCAAAAGGGGCGGGAAGAAATGAGGTAGTAACGGGCCATCATGTCCCGGATGACTTCCTGGTCGAAGTCGATCTGGTACTCGGCGCAGACCCGGCGGAAGATTTCTATATACTGGTCCGGGGAGACATAGCCGATAAAAATCTTGTAACGGATACGGCGGAGAAAGGCCTCATCCGCCAGGCTGTAAGGGTTCAAATTAGTGGAAAAAATGATGAGCTGGTCGAAAGGCACGCTGAACTGTTGGCCTGTATGGAGGCAACAGAAGTCCTGCCGGGTTTCCAGGGGGTAAATCCAGCGGTTGAGCAATTGCCGGGGGGTGATCTTCTGGCGCCCGAAATCGTCGATAATGAAAACCCCGTTATTGGCCCGCAATTGGTGGGGCGCCTCGTAATACTTCAGATGGGGATTATATCTGAGTTCCAGGGCATCTTCGGTCATCTCCCCCCCGGCGATGACGATGGGCCGCCGGCACAACACCCAGCG
>CAYNMI010000132.1:0-7118 GCA_964398095.1 uncultured Desulfobacca sp. | reverse complement strand
CCGACTCGTCCTCCAGGTCCATTTTGGTGAGTTCACCCACGGGCCGTAGGCGGCGGCAGAAGACATTGGGGATGGCGCCCAGGATGTGCAGGTGCTTGGAAAAGGGGATATAGACCAGGAAGCCCAGGATTACCAGGGTGTGGCCCCACCAGAAAAAGTTGTACCATTCCAAGAGATGCGGCTTCGACAGCCAGGCAAAGGGCACGGAATGGATGCGCGAAATGAACGCGGTGGAGGGGAAGTAGTGGCCGGGCTCCATCTGGGCCAGCCGGTATTCAGTGGCCCGGGTCCCGAACAGGAGCACGATCAACACCAGGATCATGCCGATGATGATGCTGGCATCCAGGTCGGCCGCCTGCTGGTCGCGAAACCGCAGCCGTTCCGGCTTGTCCACAAAGCGCCGGTGGAGTGAGTAGTACAGGGCGATGATCACGCCGGCGCAGAGCAGGTCTTGCAGCAAATAAAGGACCGCGGTAAATGGTTTGCCCAAGATTTTCCAATAGGCAAAGCCATGATAGAGACCGACTCCAAAGGTCTCAAGGCTGCCGATGGTGATAATGATGAAGCCCCAAAAGATGAAGAAATGGCCCCAGCCGGAGGGCTCCCGGACGACGCGCTTCTGCCCCAGGACAAAGGCGATCACGCCGCCAAGGCGGCGGCCGATCTGGTCGAAGCGGTCCTCCGGCTGCCCCAGGCGCAGAATGCGGTAGAGTTTTTTGACGGTGAGCCAAAAAAAGTAGATAGCCGCAATAAAGATGAGTAAAAAAAAGAAATTAGCGGGAAAATACCCCGGTTGCATGAATAATGCCTCCGATTTTTAGGAGTCAGTAGCCAGTGGTCAGTGATTTTCCCCCTCACCCTAACCCTCCCCCACCGGGGGAGAGGGGATTAAAGGAAGGAACTTTGGCAACGGCTAAGAGATTGGCTGATCTGCTCCAACTGATAACTGATAACTGGCAACTGACTACTGACTACTGATTACTGATTAACAGGCTGCCTGGAGTTTTTTCACTGCCTCGATAAAGGCGGGGATGAATTTGAAGAGATCCTCCACCACGCCGTAGTCGGCCTTGCTGAAGATGGGGGCCTCGGGGTCCTTGTTGACCGCGACGATGAATTTACTCCCGCCCATGCCGGCCAGATGCTGGATGGCTCCCGAGATGCCGCAGGCGATGTAAAGGGTCGGGGTGACCACCTTGCCGGTCTGGCCCACCTGGTCCGCATGGGGGCGCCAGCCTGCGTCCACCACGGCGCGGGAAGCCCCCACGGCGCCGCCCAGGAGCTGCGCCAGCTCTTCCAGAATGGCAAAATGCTCGGGGCCCTTCAGGCCGCGCCCCCCCGAGACGATGACCTGGGCCTCGGCCAAATCAACCTTAGCCGCGGCGGCCTCGACCCCCACCACCCGGGTCTTGACTGCCGCCGGCAGAGCAACGGCCGGGGTTTCCACCACCGCGCGCCTGGAGGTATCGGCCGGCAAACAATCAATCACATTGGGCCGGCAGGAGGCCATCTGGGGATAAGAGCCGGCGGCCCAGGCATACCAGGCCAGGGCCTTGCCGGCATAGACCGGCCGCTTCGCCTGGAGGGCGCCGCCCTCGATCTTTAACTCCGTGCAGTCCTGGGCCAGGCCGGCGCCCAGGCGGGCCGCCAGCCGGGCGCTCAAGTCCTTGCCGTCCACCGAGGCGGCGGCCAGCACCACTTTGGGCTGCACGGTGTTAAGGATCTCGGCCACTAGCGGCGTATAGGTCTCGGCCAGGTAATCTTTCAGTACCGGCTGGTCCACCGCGTAGACCTGCTCGACGCCATAGTGGCCCAAAGCCGGGGCCGCGGCCGCCACCCCGTCCCCCAGGGCAATGGCCGTGAGGGGTTCGCCCAGGGCGTCGGCCAGTCGGCGGCCGGCGCTGGCCACCTCAAAGGAGACCCGCCGAAAGGCGCCATCGCGGAATTCGGTGATTACACATACTCCCTGCGCCATGATGCTTCCTCCTATATTTCACCACTCTGGCCTGAAAAGTTCAAGGTTCAAGGTTCAAAGTTATCGTGGTTTCAGGGCACCTCACTGACCTCTGGTCCCTGACCCCTGCCCCTAAATAACCTTGGCCTCTTCATGGAGCAGGCGCGCCAACTCCTTGGCCTTGGCGGCGGTGTCTCCCGGCACCATCAGCCCGGCCTGCCGCGCCACCGGCATCTCCAGGGAGGTGACCATGACTTTGGCGGCCGCGGCCCCCACCTGATCCGGAGACAGGCCCAGGTCCGAGAGCTTTTTGACCTCCAGTGGTTTCTTTTTGGCCTTCATGATGCCGGGCAGCGACGCATACCGGGGATTCCACACCGCATGGGCGCCGCCCAAGGTAACCAGGGCCGGCAGCGGGGCCGCCAATTGCACTTTGGCGCCTTCGATGGGCCGGTCGATCCTGACTTGCCCATCCGCCACGTCCACGGCCACCGCCAGACCCAGATGGGGAATATCCAAGAGTTCCGCCACCATAATCCCCACCTGGTTTTCGTCGTCATCCACCGCCCGATGGCCGCAAAAAATGAGATCAAAGGGGGTTTGCTTGAGGGCCGCGGCCAGGGTCCGGGCCTTGCCCAGGGCGTCGCTGCCCTCGGTGGCCGGGTCATCCACCAGGACTCCCTTATCGGCGCCCATGGCCAGGGCCGAGCGGATGGACTCCACCATGCGCTGAGGCCCCAGGGTGAGGATGGTAACCTGCGCGCCCTGGTTGTCCTTGAGGCGCAGGGCCGCCTCCACCGCATACTCATCGTAAGGATTGATGACCCATTTGATGTCGCTCGCGGCGATGGATTTGCCGTCCTCCGCAATTTTAATTACCGTTTCCGTATCCGGCACTTGCTTGAGCAATACTATAATGTCCACGATGCTCTCCTTTCTGGTGAAGCAGGCCAAAGACTGCGGCGGGATTTTCCGGGGCATAACTCAGGCATAAGCGAACTCGCTCTCAGCCGGAGCCAGGGACTTGATCATCAGAACAATATCGGACTCCCGGCCGGCCGCATCTATGACAAAGCCCGGTAAAACCGCGGCCTTGCGGAACCCCAGTTTCTCAAACAGGGAGAAGGCCTTGGTCAATTCCAACGGAATCTCTGCGGTAAGCTGCTCCAAACCCAGTTGGTCGGCGATGTCCTGCAGGTTGCGGAGCAGCAGGGTTCCCAGGCCTTTGGCCCGGTAGCGGGGATCGGTGGACAGATTTACCTGGCCCTGGTGCCGGGTCCAGGCACTCAGGCTGAAGCGCAGGGAGGCGGCGCCGACAATCCGGTCCTCGTGCAGGGCCACCAGGGGCAACATGATGTCATAGTCCAGGGTTTCCATCCAGTTTTCGATGACCTTGGGGTCCGTCACCTCTTCTTTCAGTTCCACCCGCTCATCCGGAGCCAGGCTTTGGAAATAGGCCAGGAAGGCCTGTGCATCATCTTTCAGCAAGGGGCGCACGGTGATGCCGGTGCCATCTTCCAACTTGACCTGGTTGGGATAGTTTTTTACCAGGATTTCTGCGAGGTTATTCATATAGGTCTCCGGCGTTAACTGGGGTGGATCAGAAATACCAGGAACGTTCGACGATCATGGTAAAGCCCATGCCGCCACCCACGCAGAGCGCGGCCAACCCCACCTGGACGTCCCGTTTCTGCATCTCGTAGAGCAGCGTCACCATAATCCTGGTGCCGCTGCAGCCGATGGGATGACCCAGGGCAATGGCCCCGCCATTGACGTTGACGATCTCGGGGTCCAGGTGCAACTCCCGCAGGCAGGCGATACTCTGGGCCGCAAAGGCCTCGTTGAGTTCCACCAGATCCACCGGTTTGCCCAACGCCTCCTGGGCCTTGGCCACGGCATTGCGCACGGCGTAGATGGGGCCCATGCCCATCAGTTCCGGTTCGCAGCCCTGGCAGTCATAGGAGACGATCCGGGCCAGGGGCCGAATACCCATCTTGATGGCCTTTTCCTCGGACATGACCAACACCGCGGCGGCGCCGTCGTTAATCCCGGAAGAGTTGCCCGCGGTGACCGTGCCCCCTTTCTGAAAGGCGGGGGGCAGTTTGGCCAGTTTTTCCATGGTGGTGCCGAACCTGGGGAACTCGTCGGTATCGAAGCTGATGGGGGCCCCTTTCTTTTGGGGAATCTCCACCGGCACGATCTCATCGGCGAAGCGCCCGGATTTGATGGCCTGCTCCGCCTTGTGCTGGGACTCCAGGGCAAAGGCGTCCTGCTCTTCCCGGCTGAGGTGAAACTTCTCCGCCACGTTCTCGGCGGTGATCCCCATGTGGGTGTCGCCGAAGCAGCACCAGAGGCCGTCATGGATCAGGACGTCCACGAGTTGGCCGTGGCCCATGCGCTGGCCCCAACGGGTGTTGCTCAGCAGAAAGGGCGCCTGGCTCATGGACTCCATGCCCCCGGCCACGATGATCGACGCATCGCCGGCCCGGATGGCCTGGGTGGCCATGATGATGGACTCCAGGCCGGAGCCGCAGACCACGTTTATGGTCATGGCCGGGGTGTATTGCGAGATGCCGGCATTGGCGGCCGCCTGCCGGGCCGGATTCTGCCCCTGGCCGGCCTGGAGCACATTGCCCATAAGCACCTGATCCACTTTTTCCGGGCGAATCCTGGCGCGGCGCAGAACTTCTTTGATGACCAGGCCACCCAGTTGTACCGCGGGTATGTCCTTCAAGGCGCCGCCAAAGCTGCCGGTGGCAGTCCGCACGGCACTGGCAATTACTACCTGACGCATGGATCCTCCTTCATGCAGGGGTTAAGGGGTTGCGAGGTTTAATTCTTTCACCAGCAGGGCAATATCGGCATACCGTTTCTGGTGAACATCTTTGACGTAGTTTTTTAATTCCGTCACCAGGCCGAACCCTGCCTTTTCAAAGGCCTTGATGACGGGCCGCTGCGTGGTGACGATTCTGGCCAACAACTTTTTCACCTGGTGGTTGGCAGCCAGTCGTGAAAGTTCTTGTAAGAGCGAAGCTCCCAGGCCGCGGCCCTGGAACTCCGGGATGATGGTGACCCGGACCTCGGCGATATGGCGGCCCCAACCGAAAGTATGGAAGTGCAGCGTGGCATTAGCCACGATCCTGCCGTCTTCTTCCGCCAGGATAGGCAGAACCCGGTCGTAGTTGAGATTCCGGGCCCATTTCTCCAGGAGCTTGCGGTCGGTGACATCATTGCCGAGCCAGCGCCGGTTTTCCTCCGGCAGGCCGCTGAAAAAACTGTAAAGGGCGTATTGATCGTCCCGATTCATGGGTCTCAAGATGAGATTGGCGCCATCGGCCAGGGTGATCTGTTTGGGATATGCCTCTAATATCTCTTGGTTCACGTAGTTCACCTCGCGGCTAAAGCGTGTTGGCGGTGATCAAGCGCATGATTTCCCCGGTGCCCTCGTAAATCTGGGTAATCTTGGCGTCCCGCATCATGCGCTCCACCGGGAATTCTTTGATGTAGCCGTAACCGCCCAGGACTTGCACCGCCTCGGTGGTGACCCACATGGCCACGTCGCCGCACAGGCACTTAGCCATGGCGCTCATCCGCACCAGATTGTGGCTGAGGCGATGCATGTCCTTGGGCTGCTCCTGGTAGAGGGCGCAGGTCTTATAGAGCAGTTGCCGGGCCGCTTCCGTCCGCATGGCCATGTCAGCCAGCTTGAAGCCCACCCCTTGATGCCGGATGATGGGCTTGCCGAAGCTTTCCCGTTCTTTAGCGTAGGCCACGGCGTATTCCAGGGCCCCGGCGGCGATGCCCAGGGCCTGGGCGGCGATGCCCAGGCGGGAAATATCCAGGGTTTTCATCATGATGTAAAACCCTTGGCCCTCCTGGCCCAGCAGGTTCGCCGCCGGTACCCGGCAGTCCTCGAAGACGAGCTCCACGGTGTCCGACCAGCGGATGCCCATCTTGTCCTCCTTTTTGCCCACGGAGAATCCGGGGGTGCCCTTTTCCACCACAAAGACACTGGAACCCTTATGGGCCGAGATGCTGGGATCGGTAAGGGCATAGAGGGTGACGATATCTGAAACGCCGCCGTTGGAGATAAAGGTCTTGGTGCCGTTGATCACGTAAGAGTCGCCGTCTTTGACCGCCTTGCAGCGCAACCGGGCCACATCGGAGCCCGCCGCGGGTTCGGTCAGGCCGAAGGCGGCCAGTTGCTCGCCCGAGGCGAGTTTGGGGAGGAACTGCTTTTTCTGGTCCTCCGAGCCGGCCAGCATGATCGGGAGGCTCCCCAATTCCTGGACCGCGATCAACAGCCCGCAGGCCGCGTCCACTTTGGACAATTCCTCCACGACGATGGCCAGGGCCAGGATGCCGGCCCCGGCGCCGTCAAAGGCTTCATCAAAATCGACCCCGAACAGACCGTTTTCCCGGAGCAGGTCCACCATCTCCCAGTCAAAAGCGCCGTCAGCATCCCGCCGGGCCGCACCGGGCTCCACCTGTTCTTTGGCCAGGCGCCGCACCATATCCTGCAACATTTGCTGTTCTTCGGTCAGATCATACTGCATGGGTATTTCTCCCTTCTGCGATGACTTCCTGGATCACATATTCCGCCGGTACTTGCCGCCGACCTCATACAGCACCTGGGTTATCTGTCCCAGGCTGGCCACCTTGACGGTTTCCATCAACTCGGCAAAGATATTGCCACCGGTTAACACCGTGTTTTTCAGGGCTGCGAGGGCGGCCGTGGCCTGGTCCCGATGCCCTTCCTGAAATTTCTTGAGATTGTCCAACTGGGCCTGTTTTTCCTCATAGGTGGCCCGGGTCAACTGGGTGGGCGGCCGGCAATAATTTTCCGCCATGGTATTGGGGTTGACGTAGGTGTTGATCCCAACGATGGGGTATTCGCCGGTGTGTTTTTTCAGCTCGTAATACAAGGACTCATCCTGGATTTTGCCCCGCTGATAATAGCTTTCCATGGCGCCCAGCACCCCGCCGCGGCGGCTGAGGGCGTCGAATTCGGTAAGGACCGCCTCTTCCACCATATCGGTGAGTTGTTCCATGGTAAAACTGCCCTGGAGGGGGTTTTGGTTTTTAAAGATGCCGTACTCTTTGGTGATAATTAATTGAATGGCCATGGCCCGGCGCACCGATTCCTCGGTGGGGGTGGTGACGG
>CAYNMI010000131.1:0-7184 GCA_964398095.1 uncultured Desulfobacca sp. | reverse complement strand
CTGCCCCCCAAAATCATTCTCCGAACGTATTATCCGAATCACATGAACCCGATGCTTGCTGCCGCATAATCTTGGGTTACAATAGCAGCATGGAACATTTCCGCCACAATCTTTCACCCGTCGAAGTAAAAGTCTTTCTCAAAACCCTGGATGACCTCACGGATAACCTGCTGATCATTTACTGTAATAAAATATCTGTTTGTTGCCCGCAATGCGGCCATCCGGAGCTATGCCACAGCGGCGCGGTCAGTTTATTCAGCAGCAGTTTTGATAAGATGACCCACGAAATCAGCGTTTGTTTGCAATGCGGGTACAGAAAAGTATCTACCATTGTAACCTGTGAGAAATTATAGAATAAGGCTCGGTAACTCATATCCCAGTAGTGTTGAATCAGGGAAAAAGCTCATTGCTATATTGAAATCCCGCGTATGGGCATCGTAATATTCCACCCTTCTCATCTTACGAATTGACCTTGGTTATAGATTGGCACAAGTAAGGAATACAACTGCCAATAGCCGCAATTCAGAAGAAGTTACGATATTCCGGCGTATAATTAGCGATGTTATTTTGAAGAAGGGATAAAAATGGGATAGATTTTCTTAATCCGCAAGAAGAAAATGGTACCCGTTTTGGTACCCGGCGATCGCCCCCAATCCTGAAACCCGTATGGTTGGCGCCCCCGACTGGACTCGAACCAGCGACACAGGGATTAGGAATCCCTTGCTCTATCCATTACTGAGCTACGGGGGCGTGAGGTTAAGGGGCCGAACCGGTTGCGGCTCTGGGCCCGGCCAGCCCCAGACCAGGGGGCCGGAGCTTTAGCGGTCCGGCGTGCCGGGCTGCAATGGGGCCGCCTGTAAGGGAGAGAGCCAATCCCGGCGCTTGCGGCTATAATATGCCAACTTGGCCCCGGGCGCAAGAGGGTGGCGGCCGGGTGCATCGCCGGCGGCCAAGGCGCCAAGCCGGAGATACATTCTTCGCTGCACTTAGAGTGAGAAATTATGGGAATTTCAGGTTCTGCAGTGGCTTCCGGCAGTTGGGGCACTCAGGCCGGTTGCGGGAATTTCACCCAAAGCACGCCTCCCATGACGTCACCGAGCCCCATGGAGCGCGGCTCTCCGGCAAGCTTGGCGCTCATGCAGCCGAATGATTATCCGAAGTGGTTTCCTTGAAAGAGGGGGCGGCCTATGGTATGATGCGACGATTTTTCCTGACTGACTCCCGGGAGTAAGCGTGAAGCGATATCGGATCCTGATCTTAGGGTGCCTGATTTTCTGCCTCAGCGTGGGCAGCGCCCTGGCAGCTACGGAGATGCAACTGTTCAAGCACGAACGCTTCCAGGGGGGCCCCTGGCGGATCCGGGCCGACCAGGTGACCTACGATGCCAACAATCATATCTATACCGCATCGGGCAAGGTGGAAATTCGCCAGGGGGATCGCCGGATAACCGCAGATGAGATAGAGGTCAATGAGGCCACGAAGATCGCCCGGGCCAAGGGCAATGTGGTCCTGGTGCTGGGGGAGGATATCTTTACCGGCCAGGCGGGCGAATTCAACCTGGCGACTCGCTGCGGCGAGATGCGGGGAGCGCGGCTCTTCCTGAAAAAGAACCACTTTCACGTGGACAGCCCCCTGATGCGCAAGACCGGGGATAACACCTACTTTGCCCAGGAGGCCACGGTCACTACCTGCGATGCTGACCGGCCGGTGTGGAACTTTTCAGCCCGCAACCTCTCGGTGGTTACCGAGGGTTATGCCACGGGCCGGGATGGAATTATGCGACTGGCCGGGATTCCGGTGCTCTACCTGCCGGTGGCCGTCCTGCCGGTGATGACCGCCCGGCAAAGCGGATTTTTAATACCCTCCTATGGGCAGCACCGGGCCGGGGGGTCGGTGGTGGAAGCGCCCTTTTACTGGGCCATCAACAACTATTCCGACCTCACCTTTTACCAGACCGTTCTGTCAAACCGGGGTTATATGCAGGGGGGTGAGTACCGGTACCGGGGACACAATGATGCCGCGGCCAATTTCCGGTTTTTCTATCTTAATGACAGCTATGCTCCTGACAACGAAAATACTACTAACCGCCGCTACTGGGCCGCGGGGATGATCAACCAGCCGGTGGGCGACTGGAATATCCGGGGCACCCTGGACCGGGTCAGCGACAGCAATTATCTGGCGGACTTCAATTTCGGCTACATGGGCCTCAATCGCTATTCCAGGGACCTGCTCATGGAGTTCGGCCGGGACCTGGAGCAGGAAGACGTGAACACCCGGGTGTCCAACCTGCTGGTGGCCCGTAATTTTTCCCTGGCGAACTTCACGCTTTACGGCCGCTATTATGAAAAACTGATCAACACTGACCCCAATCTGTTCAACCGCCTGCCGGGGGTGGCGCTCAGTTCCGTGCCCCTGCGCATATGGGGGCTGCCGGTCTTTTTAGGACTGAACTCGTCCTACAACTTCTTCTACCAGGACCACGGAATGGTGGGGGACCGGACGGATTTCCACCCCCAGGTCTGGCTGCAAGGGGCGCCGACGCCGGGTGTGGCCTTCAGTTCCCGGGTGGGGTTCCGGGAGACCTTGTTCCGGGTGAACCACGGCGTGCCCGACGGCCCTCCGGAGGATGTGATTCCCCGGCAATTGTTCGATGCCAAGGTGGGGGCTTCCGGGGCCTGGGCCCGGGACTACGGCAGGGGCGCGGCATCCACCTATTTTTTCCGGCACATTATCCGCCCCGAAGTGACTTACTGGAATGTCCCCCGGTTTAATCCCCAGCGCTATCCCCAATTCGACCCCCTGGACCAGGGCTGGGTGGCCCGGGTCAACCGCAACCTGCCGGTGCGGGATGGGGATGACCCCGTGGGCGGCGTCAATGCCCTCACCTACGGGATCTCCAACGACATCCTCTGGCGCAGCCAGAACCAGCAAGGGCAAACCACAGTGCGGGACGTGATGTGGTTCCGTCTGAGCCAGAGTTCCTTCTTTAATAAGACCAGCATGGGCCTGGACGGTACTTCCCAGCCCCATCATCCTTTTTCCGATTTTTATGGAGAAACGCAATTTTATCCCCTGCCCCAACTCATCCTGGGAACGAATATGGGCGTGGCCCCTTACAAGGAAGGCTTTGACCGGGCGGATTTCAAGGTGACTATTCTCGACAGTAAAAGGCAAAATTATGTCAATTTGAATTACGTCTATGTCAAGGACTTCGCCAAACAAATCAACGTGGAGACTTATCTCAATCTCTTCCGCTCCATGAAGACCTGGGTCACCTACGGGCACACGTTCGAGACGAACAATCAACTGGAGCAAAGGTATGGCATAGTGTTTCAGACCCAGTGCTGGGGGGTGGTCTTATCATACACCGACCGGCCCAATGACCAGCGCATCGGTTTTACCATATTCCTGCCGGGGTTGGGGGAAAAGATGAAACGATCGCCGGTGCGGTTCCCGGATGAAAGCAAAAATCAAGAGGGTCCTGATCTGTTTTGATAAAGTCGGGCATAACCATTGAGGAGGTTAGTTAATTCATGAAACTGGCAATCATCGGCGCCGGCTACGTGGGTCTGGTGACCGCGGCCTGCTTCGCCGAGATGGGCAACGAAGTTATCTGTGTGGATGCGGATGCCAGCAAAGTGGAGGCCCTGGAGCAGGGTCGCATTCCCATCTATGAACCGGGGTTGGAGGATTACGTCAAACGCAATTATCAGGAACATCGCCTGTTCTTTACCACCGAACTGGGACCGGCGATTCAACAGAGCCTGGTGTGCTTCATTGCGGTGGGCACCCCCCAGGACAAAGACGGGTCCGCCGATCTTTCCATGGTGCTGCAAGTGGCCCGGGACATCGGCCGCCAAATGAACGGCTACAAGGTGATCGTGGAAAAATCCACGGTGCCGGTGGGCACGGCCCGGCAGGTGCGCCAGGTCATGCAGGAAGCACTTGCAGCCCGGGGTGAAACCTTTGAATTCGACGTGGTGTCCAACCCGGAGTTCCTCAAAGAAGGCACCGCGATTGACGATTTTATGAAGCCGGACCGAATCGTGGTGGGCTGCGACGAGGTGCGGGTGGCGGAACTGATGAAGGAGCTGTATGCGCCGTTTGTCCGGACCAACCATCCCGTCATCATCATGGACGTGGTGTCCGCCGAGCTGACCAAGTACGCGGCTAACGCCTTTCTGGCCACCAAAATTTCCTTTATCAACGAGATTGCCAACATCTGCAGCCGGACCGGCGCCAACATCGCCATGGTGCGCCGGGGCATCGGGTCCGACCCCCGCGTCGGTCCGCTCTTTCTGTTTCCGGGGTTGGGGTATGGGGGCTCCTGTTTCCCCAAGGATATGCAAGCCCTGATTCACACGGCCCGCTCGCACCGCTACACGCCCCGGGTGCTGGAGGCGGCGGAGGCCGTCAACCAGGACCAGCGCCGGATCTTCGCGGCGGGCCTTAGCGCCTACTTTAAGGGTGACCTGAAAGGGCGGGTGTTCGCCGTCTGGGGGCTGTCCTTCAAACCCCAAACCGATGACATCCGGGAGGCCCCGGCGCTCACCATCATCAGCCGTTTGCTGGAAGCGGGGGCCCGGGTTCAGGCCCATGACCCGGAGGCCATGGCCGCGACCCGGCAGCACTTCGGGGACCAACCGGGTATTACCTATGCCGGGTCCACCTATGAGGCCCTGGAAGGCGCGGACGCCCTGATTATCTGCACCGAATGGGCCAAATTCCGGGAGCCCGATTTTCAGCGGATGCGGTCCTTGATGAAGACCCCGGTGATTTTTGACGGCCGCAACCTGTACAACCCGGCCAAGCTGGCTGACCTGGGATTCACCTATTTCCACATCGGCCAGAAGATTGAGGATGCTTAAACCGGCAGGGCGGGCCTCTCGCCCGCCTTCTTAACCGACACCTTGACTATGGTTATGTCCCAGATATTCTTTTCAAAAATAGCCGTCAACTTCCGTAGGGGCGGACCCATGTGTCCGCCCGGTTTGCCGGCGCAATCCCAGTTATAGCATTTGCCAAAAGTCTTTTCCTTTTTCCCCTCTCCCCCCAGCGGGGAGAGAGGGTTAGGGTGAGGGGGGAGAAGAAAAAACTCTTGGCAATGAGTATATGTCCCGGCAAAGATTTTCCAAGATATTCTTGGGACCAAACCCTGGTGGCGGCGGTGGACGGCCGCCCAGCCCGCGAGGCATAAAAGGACCCGAACCTTGGCGCGCATGACCCCGGATTGGTCGGAAATCCACCCTGAACGACTCCGTAACCTGGACCTGGAGGGCTTTGCCAACCTCAAGGTCCTGGTGGCCGGGGATTTCATGCTGGATGAGTATCTCTGGGGCAAGGTGGAGCGCATCTCCCCGGAGGCGCCGGTGGCGGTGGTGGAGGTGGAGCGGGAGACCCGCACCCTGGGGGGCGCCGGCAACGTGGTCAACAACCTGGTGGCCCTGGGGGCTCAGGTGGAAGTCCTGGGCCTGGTGGGCGACGACCACCCCGGCCGCCTGCTGCAACAGGAAATGCTCCGGCTGGGGGTGGGGGTGGACGGCCTGTTCACGGACCCGGCGCGCCGCACCTCCCGGAAGACCCGGGTCATCGGCGCCGCCCAGCAAGTGGTCCGCATCGACCGGGAAACCCGGGCCCCGGCCCCGCCGGCCTTTGAGCAGGCCGCCCGGGAGTTTTTAGACGCCCGCCTCCCCGGATTTCACGCCCTGGTGCTCTCCGATTACGCCAAGGGCGTCCTCACTCCGGCAACGCTCAAAGAACTGATCGCCCAGGGGCGCAAATCCGGCCAGCCCGTGGTGGTGGACCCCAAGGGCGCGGACTACTCCGGTTACGCCGGGGCCACGCTGCTTACCCCCAACCGCAGGGAAGCCGAGCTGGCAGCGGGCTACTCCCTGGACCGGCGGGAGGATCTGGTGCGGGCCGGGACCAGCCTCCGGGAGAGCCTCGCCCTCCAATACCTGCTCATCACCCTGGGGGCCGCGGGCATGGCCCTGTTTGCCCAGGGGCGGCGGGAGCTGTTTCTCCCCACCCGGGCCCGGGAAGTCTTTGACGTCTCCGGGGCCGGCGACACCGTGGCCGCGGTCATGGCCCTGGGCCTGGCCCAATGGGGGGACCCGGTCCTGGCCGCCGCCCTGGCCAACGTCGCCGCGGGGGTGGTGGTGGGCAAGGTGGGCACCGCCCCCATCTTCCGGGCCGAACTGGCCCGGGAGTTGGGCCAGGGGGGCGCCCGGCTGGAAGAAAAAATCCGCACCCCGGCGGAATTAACCTTGCTGGTGTCCCAACTCCAGGCCCAGGGCAAAAGGGTGGTGTTCACCAACGGCTGCTTCGACCTCCTGCACGGCGGCCACATCAAGTTTCTGGAAGCCTCCCGGCAACTGGGGGACGCCCTGGTGGTGGCGGTGGACTCCGACGCCTCGGTCCGGCAGGTGAAGGGCGAGGGCCGGCCGGTCATCGGCGAGGACGACCGCCGCCGCATCCTGGCGGCCCTGGCCGCGGTGGACTACGTCACCCTGTTTGCCAGCGGCCAGTTGCCGGAACTCCTGGCCGCCCTCAAGCCCGACATCCTCACCAAGGGCAGCAACTACCCCGAAGCCCAGGTCGCGGGCCGGGAGATCGTCCAGAGCTACGGCGGCCGGGTGGCGCTCATCCCGGTGACCGAGCCCGTGTCGGTTTCGGACCTCATTAATCGGATTCGGGGCAGGGAGGGATGAAGAGGTTGAGGGAGGGGGCTAAGGGCGAGAGCCCTTACGCTTACAAAAAACTCCCCCAAACCCCCACCCCCCCAGGGGAAAATAAAAAGGCTGGTTGAACCTGCGGCTCAACCGGCCTGTTTGGTTTTGGTCCCCTGCTTGGAGTATGGCAGGGGGCGGGCAATGCCCGCCATGTAGGGTGCGCATTGCGCACCATATAAAGCCCAATCAGGACGCCCGACCCACCCCGTGGGGGCGACCCGGCGGGTCGCCCTATCCAGAACTTATAACCCGCTCAAAAAATCCTTCAACGCCACCACCCTGGCATAGCGCATTCCTAACGCCGCCATGAAGGCGCCGTGGACCTGCTCCGCCGGGATGGTCCGGCCTTCAAAGACCAGGTCCCGGGTGGCGCAGGCGTCGTGGATGACGGTGCAGCTATGTAGGGTGCGCATTGCGCACCATATAAAGCCCAATCAGGACGCCCGACCCACC
>CAYNMI010000130.1:0-7260 GCA_964398095.1 uncultured Desulfobacca sp. | reverse complement strand
AGGGCCTTGAGCTGGTCCTGCTCCAGGGCCTTCAGAGGAAAGAGATACAGGGCATGGCCCTGGGGGTTTGCTATCAGGCTTTCCAGGACCGGCAGATTATAAATCAGGGTCTTGCCGCTGGCCGTGGGCGTGGCCACCAGGATGTCCCGGCCGGCCCGGATGTGGGCCAGGGCCTCCCCCTGGTGCGAGTAGAGCCGGGGTATCCCCAACCGCGCCAGGGCCGCCAGCACCCCGCGGGAGAGCCCCGCGTCCCCGGCCACATATTCCACCGGTTTTTCCGGCAAATAATGATAATGCGCCAGAATATCCCGGGTATCGGCGGATTCTTTTAGTTGGTTGATGAAATCTTTTAACACGGTTTTCGGTTTTCAGTTTTCAGTTTTCGGTTGTGGGTTCCACGGGAAAAAATGTAGCCGCAGGCTTTTAGCCTGCGTAAATTAATTATTAAAATTAGGCGTATTAAGGCATTTTATTCAAACGATCCAAAATCAATTTACCTCCTTCGCTGCTAACAGAAAGACTTGCGCCCCGGGCTTGAGGCCCGTCATAAATTACTACATTTTTATGCTTTTCTAACCGCCAATATTTTGCACCGCGAGCAACAACTATTGATGCTTGGTCGTTTAAGACTTTTTTAATAAGTACTTCATTAACATATTGCTTGATTAATTTTACCGAATATAAATTATTAATAAAATTATTTACTGTACTATGATAAGGGAACAATTGAAGGACGCTTATAGATTTTGCAATAATACTTAATGTATCATGATAACTAATTTTTCTTTGTTCAGATATTATTTTCAGAATGGAATAAAATTTAGAATACCAATATTCAAATCCCGCATGCCAGGAAAATTCAGGATTTAAACAAACAAATGGAAATCGAGTATCAATATTTTCTTGACGCAAATTGTTTTTCAAAGCATCCTTATAGACAGCATTATATTGCTCAGCATGATAATCTATATTAGATAAACCAGGATTTGACATAAGGATAAAGATCGAACTATCTTGGATATTACCCATATAAGGTATTGGAATTAAACCAAGATGAAATTTTGCATTGCTTAAGCCAAATTCTTCACTTTGGATAAATTCATTAAATGTTTTATAAAAGACATACTTTTTACGATATTTAAGTAAATGCTTATCACCATCTAATAAATAAGGCCCTGATTCAAGTTGACATCGCCTCCATTGCTCTATGATTTGATCCATTTTTTCCCTCGCCTCAATCGAGCCAATAATGGTGGGCCGTGCCCACCCTACATCAAAACCCGGTGGTACAGGTGTCTCGCCTGTGCAGGCGCCCGCTACAGCCTGCGGCTACCAAAACTGACTACTGACTACTGACCACTGACCACTGCCCCCCTCACTTATTCCCCACGTCGATATGTTCCCAGTCGGTATGATAGCCGGTGTAAATCCAGGACTGGGGGACGCGGCAGCCCATCCAGCTAGCGGCCTGATACACCCAGGCCGGCATCTGCCGGGCGTCCAGTCTGTGCATGGCGTTACGGTTGTATTGGCGCAGCGCCCGGCTGATGGGGTTCGGGGCGCCGTCCACCGCACCGGGGAAATTGAAATCGTTCAGGTCCAGGGCCAGGCCCAGGCGGTGGTTGGAGGCCGGGGCGTGGCCGCCGTGGTAGATTGCCGCCAGGTTGGGGTAGGTTAAGGTAACCACGGTGGCCGCCATGGAGGCCCCGTCGTCGTCGGGAAAGCTCAGGCATTGCGTAGTCACGGGGCCGCCCGCGGCGCTTACCGCGTAGGTGTCCTCGCCCCCCCGCACATTCATCAAGGGCACCCGCCGGGCCGGGTCGTACCAGCCCTCCCGGAAGATGTATTCCAGGAGCAGCGCCGCCAACGGCGCAAACTTGCTGTTGACCTCCACCTGGAGCTTCTCCGGGCGATAGCGGGCCGTGTTGTTGATGTCGGCTAAAGACGGGTCGAACCAGACATACCCGCAAGGCCGGGGCCTGGTCAGGGCCACGGTCTGCCACTTCTTGGCAAAGCCGCAATAGTTGCGCACCCGCCGGGCCCGGGCCGGGACCCACACCGGGACTTCCAGGGTGACGCCCACCGGGTCGCCGCCGGGCCAGTACTGGCGCCGCAGGGTTTCCCAGGAGACCTTCTGCCACGGCAGCAGCAGATTCAGGGTTTGATGGCGCAGGGCCGGCAGCCGGCCCACCCCCAAAAGGCGTTTGGCCAGGTCCAGCTTCTGGAAAAAATCGATCTCCCGGGCCTTGGGGGACATGTGGGGCGCGTAGGTCAAGGCCGTCAGGCGCAGAATTTTAGCGGTGCGCGGCGCCCGGGCGGCCTCCAAAATCCGGGGATGAAAGGGGAGGGCAGGGGGGCTGGGGTCGGCGCTCAAGGCCTTGGCCGACCAGGCCGCAGTGAGACAGATTGCCAGGACCAGGGACGCCAAAGAGCACCGGAATCGCATAGGCTTAATTGTATGTGAGCCGGGGAGGGGAGTCAATGTGAGAAGTAGTCAGTGGCCAGTAGTCAGTGGCCAGTGGTTAGTGGTTAGTGGTTAGAAAAGGACGGGGCCCAGGCGCCCAATAATTCAAGGGCCGCTACCGGGCCGATCCCAGGTGCGTCGCAACCTTATTGAGCCTCTTATCGAGGGTCCAGAGGTGAACCTGGGTCAACCGTGCTGAGGCCAGTAAATGCATATCGATATACCCCAGGCCCTGGCCCATAAGGCCATAATTCTCAATAAACTGCATCACTTCGGCATGGTCAGCCGGGATGGCCCCGGGCAGCCTCGAAAGAAGGGCCATAATCTCAGACCGGTTGCGGAGATTGCCGCACGCCAGTTCACCGATAATGAAGGGATGGCACACCACCCGGCCATCGTTCAACAAGGCCGCAAGCCCCAGGTCTCCGTGGCGCAAATGCCTGACCCACACGGAAGTGTCCACCAGGACCATATCAGGTGTCTGCCGGCCGGCGGCGGGGGATCATCTCCAGATGCTTTTCGGTGCCGCCCAGGACGGCCAGGCGCTTGGCGCTTTCCCGGGCGATCAAGGCTTCCAGACCGAGCCTGACCAGGGAGGTCTTTTCTTTAATCCCGGTCAACTGCGCCGCCCTGGCCAGCAATTCGTCTTCAATGTTCAGGGTGGTTCGCATGCCTTCACCCTCAATCAGATGTATTTAATATATGTATTAGTATGTATTAATAATATGTTCTGTCAAGATTAAATGAAGTATGGGTGCGCTCAGCGCCCCAATATCGCTACCTCACAACAAATTCAATCCGCCACCAGAATCAAACACTTCAAATACAAACTCTCCGGCAACGACAGCAGGGCCGGGTGGTCTTTGCCGGCGCCCCGGCGCGCCACCAGGCGGGCCTGGCGATGGGCGTCGGCCGCGGCTTCCCGGACGATCTCCAGGAACTCCGGCTCGCTCAGGTTATAGGAGCAGGAGCAGGTGACCAGCACCCCCCCGGGGTTCAGGAGCTGCAAGGCCCGGCGGTTGATCTCCTTATAGCCTTTATACGCCGCGGCCCGGTCCCCCCGGCTCTTGGCAAAGGCCGGCGGGTCCAGGGAGATGCAATCAAAGCGCCGGCCCGCGGCCACCGCCTCCTTCAGGAAATTGAAGACGTTGGCCTTGACCAGCTCCAGGTGGCCAAAACCATTGAGGCCGGCGTTCTCCTGGGCCACGGCCAGGGCCGGGCCCGAGCTCTCCACCAGGGTGACCCCCAAGGCCCGGGGGGCCAGGTGCATGGCAAAGGCCCCCTGGTAGGCAAAGGCGTCCAGGACCTCACCCCCGGAGAACGCCGCCGCGGCCAGGCGATTTTCCCGCTGGTCCAGGAAGAGCCCGGTTTTCTGGCCCGCGGCCACATCCACCCACAGCCTGACAAGGCCTTCCCGGACTTCCACCCGTGGCGGCAGGTCGCCGAACACCGTCTTGGTCCCCAGGGGCAGCCCTTCCTGACGCCTGACCTCGGCATCGTGGCGTAGGGTTACCGAAGCCGGGGCCAGGCGCTGCACCAGGATATCGATGAGCTCCGGCAGGCGGCGCTCCATGCCGGGGTGCAGGGTCTGGAGCGCCAGGTGGCCGGCATAGGAGTCCACCACCAGGCCCGGAAACCCGTCCGCCTCCCCGTAGATCAAGCGATAGGCGTCGGTGTCGCCCACAACCCGCCGGCGATATGCCAGGGCGCGCGTAAGGCGCGCCTCCCAAAAAGCGCCATCCACCGGCTCGTCCCCGGAAGTGATAAACCGCAGGGCGATGCGGGAGGTGCCGCTGTAAAAGGCCTGCCCCAGGAACCGGCCCTGGGGGTCGACTGCCGCCACCAGGTCGCCCGCCCGCAGTTCGGGCAGGCTTTCCAGGTCATTCCGGTAGGTCCAGGGGTGCCCGGTGCGGCGCCAACGGAGTCCCTTGGCGGTCAGCGGCACTTTTGGTAAAGGGCTCATGTTCGGCCTCCCGAGTTAGATGACAACATGGGGCCATCTTGGTTAACATGATGAAATATAAGGTATTTTAGTCGATAACCGGGCAGGGCAGGGGAGGGAAATCAAGCCCCGTTGCCCTGGCCCGTTTCTGAATTGTGCCGGCGCCAGCGATCCCGCGGTTCGGCGCATTTTCGGCGGCTGCTCCCGGCGGCAAAATCGGCAGGCCCGAAATAGCCGAGGTCCACGGCCATCATGCGGTCTTCTCTGTCCTTAAAGAGGCACCGGGGGCGCCGACCCGCAGATACCGGGTCTATTTGTGATTTAATTCAAGGCACAATGAGAGTATAGTATAAACATCTACGGACCAGAGCACACCAATTAAAAGGTGCACCATGCGGCGAAAAACCTGGATAATTGCAGTGGCTATCGTGATTCTGGGCGGGGCCCTGGCCGGCGGCTTCTACTGGCATTGGGTCAACTCTCCCCGCTACGCCTTGCAGCAAGCGGCCCTGGCCTTGAAGACCCGGAATATGGACAAATTCTTTAACTATGTGGATTTAAAAGAGATTTTAGGTAATTATCTCACGGCTTCTGCTAAGGATCGGGCGGCCCCGGAAAATCCCCAGGCCGATGACTGGACCAGGTATTCCCGGCGTATGGGGCGCAAGTTCGCCCAACTGTTCCTGCCTAAACTGTTTGAGACCTTCGAACCCCAGATACGGGGGGGATTGGAGCACTATCTGCTCAATCTGGACAACACCCAAATCCTGGGAATCGCCGCGGCGGTAACCGTGGCCCATATCGACACGCAGGGGGATGAGGCTTTGGTTACCTTGACGGACCCCAAGACCCATGAGAATTTCCGCTTTCAGATGCGTCGCCAATCTGACCACCGCACCTGGCGGATCGTGTCGGTAAATTATGATGATCTAAAAAAGCTATATAAGCGGGAGTTCCGGCATTAAGTATAACGTCTGATAATATATATTATGTAAACCAGAGAATATGATGAGCGAAGAAAAGTGCCCTCAGTGCGGTTCTGTCATCCAAAGACACCGTAATCCGGTGCCCACCGTGGATATCATCATCGAATACCAGGATCAGGGCCTGGTATTGATTGAGCGGGCCAATCCGCCGCCCGGTTGGGCCTTGCCCGGGGGTTTCGTGGATTACGGCGAATCCCTGGAGGCCGCCGCGGTACGGGAGGCCCGGGAGGAAACGGGCCTGACGGTTTCCCTCCTGGGACAGTTCCACACCTATTCGGATCCCCGGCGCGACCCGCGCCAACACACCATCACCACGGTGTACGTGGCCCAGGGTTACGGCCAACCCAAGGCCGCGGACGATGCCCGCAACTTGGGCATCTTTGCCCCGGAACAATTGCCCCGGCCCTTGGCCTTTGACCACGGCCTCATCCTGGGGGAATATCTCAAGGTGCGCTCCCTGTGGCTATCTAAACTTAAGAAGATTTACTAGAATTGGCCGACAATAATCTATTATTCCTCTATAAAATGGCCAGCAGCCTGGCCGGTCTGGTGGGCTGGCCGTATTTCTACTGGCACCTGAAATCCCGGGGCCAGGGGGAAAGCTTCTTACCCCGCCTGGGCCTGAAACTGCCGGAGGCGCCGCCACCGCCCGGGGCCCCGCGCCTGTGGCTGCACGGCGTTTCCGTGGGTGAAATTCAGGCCGCCATCCCCCTGGTGCGGGAACTCCGGGAACTCCTGCCCGGGGCGGCCCTCACCGTCAGCACCGGCACTGAAACCGGGCAAATGCTGGCCCGCCGGCACTTCGCCCCCCTGGGCGCCGCGGTCTGTTACTTTCCCCTGGATATTCCCTGGGCGGTACGGCGCTATCTGGACCACCTGCGGCCCCAGGTCTTCGTGGGCCTGGAATCGGAGATCTGGCCGAACTTCCTGAGCCTGGCCCACCAACGGGGAGTGCGCCTGGCCCTGGTCAATGCCCGTTTGTCTGATAAATCCTTAAGAAGATATCTTAAATATAAGAGATATCTTATTGATATAATTAATCTATATGATGTCGTCGCTGCTGGCTCGCTCCCGGATTTTCAGCGGTTTCAGCAGTTGGGTATCCACCGGGCCCGCTTGCATCTCACCGGCAACCTGAAGTGCGACCGCCTGTTCCAGGGCCGGGATGAAGCCCGGCTCCGTGATTTTCGCCGCTTCTGGGACGGTCCCGAAGTTGCGGCCGGCAACGGTGTAAGGCCGGTGTGGCTGGCGGCGTCCACCCATCCGGGCGAAGATGAGGTGGTGCTGGACGCCTATCAGGAACTCCTGGCCCCCTACCCTGCTCTGCAGCTCATGCTGGCGCCCCGCCACCCTCAACGCGCCCCGGAACTGGCGCGCCTTGTGTCCGGCCGCGGCCTCTCCGGCCAGTTATGGAGCCGCCTCAAGTCCGGCCGGGAGACCCGGCTCCACCCGGTGGTGATCGTCGATACCATCGGCGACCTCTTTACCCTGTACGGCCTGGCCGACGCCACCTTTGTGGGCGGCAGCCTGGTGCCTCACGGCGGCCAAAACATCCTGGAGCCCGCGGCCTGGGGCCGGACGCCCATCTACGGCCCGCATCTCGGAAACTTCCTCTGGGCCCAGGCTATCCTGGAGGAGGCCGGGGCCGGCATCATGGTCCAGGACGCACCCTCCCTGGCTCGAGCGGTGGGGGAACTCCTGGCGCATCCCGAGACCCAGGCGGAACGGGGCCGCCGGGCCCAGGCGGCCCTCATTCCCCACCAGGGCGCGGCCCGGCGCCAGGCGGAGTTGATTGCCGGGCTGATCGCTTCGGAAGATTGCCGAAACTAATGGAGCGTTTCATCATTAGCTGGACTTAAAATCAGGAT
>CAYNMI010000129.1:0-7283 GCA_964398095.1 uncultured Desulfobacca sp. | reverse complement strand
GGCCGCCGGCCACCACCGCCATGCCGCCCCCCAGGTCCACCAGATGGCGAACCGCGTGGAGCATGTCCGCCTCATCGGCCCCCACCACCACGATATTATGGGAATCGTGGGCCACGGAGGAGGCCAGGGCGCCCCGGGGCAATCCGAATCCCTGGACCATCCCCAGACCCAGGTTGCCGGTGCCGTGATGCCGTTCCACCACGGCCAGCTTCAGGAGGTCCTGGGCCGGGGCCGTGGCCAACCGGCCATCCCGGACGGGCGCGGGGAGCAGGCGCTTTTCGGTGAGCAGTTGATGGGGAATCAGGCCGATAACCTTGACCATGCTCCCGGCCGCCGGAGGCGAAAAGGCCTCCAGGCCCAGGTCTTTCACTTGCATCGGAGCATTAGGTGGCGCCTGGGGGGAGGCCGCCGGCTCCGCCACCAGGCTGCCTTGATCCACCAGCAGTCGGCCGGATTTGAACACCTTGTCAATGCGAAATTCCGTCAGGTCTGCGGCGACCACCAGATCGGCCGTCAGTCCCGGCGCCACCGCGCCCCGGTCCCGGAGGCGGAAGTATTCCGCCGGGTTCAGGGTCGCCATGGTCACCGCGGCCAAGGGGTCGAGCCCCAGGGCCACCGCCTGGCGCAGGAGATGATTGAGATGCCCGGTGTGGACCAGGTCTTCGGGATGGCAGTCATCCGTGACCAGCATGGTGCGGCGCAGGCTGGCCGGAGTCACCGCGGGCAGAAGATCGTTCAGGTTTTTGGCCAGGCTGCCCTCCCGGAGCATCAGGTAGAATCCCAAGTCCAGCTTCTCCCTGGCCTCCGCTAACCGGGTGCATTCATGGTCAGAACCGATACCTGCCAGGCGGTAAGCATTGAGGGCCTGGCCGGAAAGGAGCGGGGCATGGCCATCCACCGGCCCCTGGGTAAAAAGGGCGAGCTTGGCCAGGAGTCCGGGATCGCCGGCCACCAGACCCGGAAAATTCATCATCTCCGCCAGACCCAGGATACGGGGATGGCCCCGGTAGGGGGCCAAATCTTGGGCTTCCAGGCGGGCCCCGGAGGTTTCCAGGGGAGAGGCCGGTACGCAAGGGGGCAGCATATAGAAGAAATCCACCGGCAGGCCTTCACTGGCGCCCAGCAGATAATCCAGGCCCGCCGCGCCCCAGACGTTGGCGATCTCATGGGGGTCGGCCACCACGGTGGTCGTCCCCAGGGGCAACAGGGCCCGGGCCAACTCCCGGGGAGTCAGCATGCTGCTCTCCACATGCAGGTGGCCATCGATGAATCCCGGCAGGATATAGCGCCCGGTTACGGCCAGCTTGGGTCCGGCATAATCCCCCAGACCCACGATGATCCCGTCGAACAGGGCCACAGCCGTTTCCCGCCATTCCCCGGTATAGACATTGGCCAGCCGGCCGCCGGTGAGCACCAGATCAGCCGGCGCTTCTCCCCGGGCGACCTGAAGCCGTCTTTGCAGTCTCTCCGTCCACATACAGGTCCCAATGATTGCAGTGAAATATGGTAAAAGCATTTGATAGGAGGCAGTTTAATGGAAAATGGCCGGCGGCGCAATGCGGAGAAAAGCTGAAGGCGTTATAACATTTTTTCGGATTTAAGTTTAGAAAGACCCGGACAACCAAAAAGCCAGGGTTCCTCCTGCCATACTGGGCAGGACCCTGGCCTGATGGTCAGATGAGGATTGGCTCGCCGGCGTCAGGGGGCCTTCTTGCCCTACCCTTCCCCGACCTGCGCTTGCAGGTGGCCGGGGCCAAAGCCAAGGTCAGGTGGGGGTCAAACTTCCTGGGAATATTCCCGGAGCTTGTGTTTCAGACGATACATGGCCTGGGTATGCAACTGGGAGATGCGGGACTCGGTATACCCCATGATCTGGCCGATCTCCTTCATGGTGAGTTCTTCGTAATAATATAATGATATTAATAATTTTTCCTTATCCGGCAAGGCTTCGATGGCCTGCACCATAATTTCCTGGAGAACGGCAAAATGTGCTGCCAAAAACGAGTCCCGGGTATTATCGTCTTGAATGGTCTCCAGGAGTTCATACTCCAGATAACTCACGTTCCCACCCGGGCTTTTTCTGCCTTCTTCCAGACCCACCACGGAAACCGTCTTGGTTTCATCCAATAGTTGATAGAATTCTTCTAACTCCAGGTCCAGGAATTCGGCCACCTCTTCAGCTTCGGCCGGCCTCCCCAAACTTCTTTGCAATTGGGCGTAGGCGTTTTCGATGAGATGGGTTTTCTTCCGCACAGACCGGGGAATCCAGTCCAGGCTCCGCAGTTCGTCCAGCATCGCGCCCTTGATGCGGAATTCCGCATAGGTCTTGAAATTGATGTTCTTGGAGGGGTCGAATTTCTGGACCGCATCAATCAAGCCGATGATGCCGGAACTGATCAGATCTTCCAAGGCAATGTGGGAGGGCAGGCGCAACGCCAGACGAGAGGCGATATACTTGATCAGCGGCGCATATTGCAGGACCATCTCTTCCTGCCAGTTGGGATTCAATTTCCCGTCGCCATATTCAGGGATTGATTCCACGTTAACCTGAACCAAAGATGGCTCTTCCATGATTTCCCCGCTTTCCTGCACTGGAGCGCGATTCATAATAAGCGACGCCAGAAGAATTTGATATTTCCGTCAGTCCCTCGGGGCGGCGGAGATTCCCACAGAGTTTGCGCGATCACGGCGAAAGACCGGCTGGCCGGAGCCTGGGGGTAAAGGGCCAAGACCGGCTGCTGTCTTATAACCGCTTTGAGCACGGCTTCATCGTAAGGAATAAACCCCAGATAATCCAAGGCGATCTCCGGTCCCAGGAACCGTTCGGTCACCCTGACCAGGGTGCGATAGACCAATTCTGCTTCGCGGTCGTGAGTCAGACCATTCCCCAACAGCTTGAAGCTCTTCTCACCGTGGTGAGATACCAGAATCTTGATCAAGGCATAGGCATCGGCGATGGCGGGCGGCTGGTTGTTAACCACCAGGATGCGTTCCTGGGCGCCAATGTTGAAAAACAAGACATTGTGAGAGATGCCCGCCCCGGTGTCGATCAATACGACATCGACATCTTCGGTGTAATGGTCCATTTCGTTGAGCAGGTAGAGCTTCTGGAAGTCATCCAACATCGCCAGTTCGGGGATGCCCGAAGAAGCCGGCAGGATTTTCAAGCCTCCCGGACCTTCCACAATCACGTCGGTGAGGTTGAGTTGCAAGGTTAGGGCATCCTGAATGGTGAACCTGGGAGTTAGACCCAACAAGATATCCAGATTGCCCAACCCCAAATCAGCATCGATCAGGAGCACTTTGAGTCCGCGTTGAGCCAGGGCCAATCCCAGGTTTACCACGACATTGGATTTCCCTACCCCGCCCTTGCCGGAGCTCACCGTAATGACCCGAAGAGGCCCCGTTCTCTCCCATTTTTGGGGAGAGGCAATTTCCTGGGGGACCCCATTCAGTTCCGTGGCGAACCCTGCTGGTCTGATTTCTGCTCCCATGCTTGCAGTCCCTTTATAAAGAAGGCCACCGGAAATTGCTTACCGCTATCAGCCAGGTCGATAAATTTTGGCTTCTCGTTATTGGGGGCGGTTCAGGAAAACCTCGGCCCCCGGATATGTTCTGCTGGGGTCCGGCGCGGCCGCCGGAATCTTGACCGTCCGCAGTTGCCCTTAAACCCTCAAACAGAGCCGTCATTTCTTCCTGAGTTAATATCCCGCGCATCTCCCCTCTCCCCCAGGGCGCTCGTTCCCCGCTTTCCCGGCTTCAAGATCAATGGCTTCGGGGTTCGGCTCCAGCCAGGTGCGTCGATTCCCCGGCTCAGGTTCTCACCTTTCCTATCCCCCAGTCTCACTCCTCCACCAGACCTTTATGCACTTATTCAGCAATGATTGTGCCATCCTCAAAACGCCCAAGTTCACCTCCCAAAACATGCCCTGACCAGGATACCCGTCAGTTCACCTCCTGAAACAAGGATCCGGGGCTGACTCGATTAAACTATTTAAATTACATATAAATTTATAGATTGAGGTGCCCCGCCGGGCCGGGGACTCCCGTTCTCAAGGACCAGAGTAGCCCCGAAAGACGGACGTAAAGTGCTGGTCACTGAGCTTATATCCGTCATAATTTTGACGCAGGGATGATTTTCATTGCCAAAGGTTGGGACCTATGCTAAAAGAAATTGAGTTAATCTACTAAGATAGGCATCTTACCCGTATGCCCCGCCCTGGGCAGCCCGACTTTTACCGGACCCGGGCCCGAGCCGAAGGATATGTGGCCCGGGCCGTCTACAAGCTCAAGGAAGTGGATGAAAAGTACCACCTCCTGAGAGCGGGCCAACGAGTCTTGGACCTGGGGTGCAGCCCGGGGTCATGGTTGCAATACATCGCCTCCCGCACCGGCCCCGGAGGCCTGGTGTTGGGGGTAGATACGACCCCGCCGGCCATCGAAGTGGTTCCGCCCCTATACTTTGTGCCCGGCGAGGTCACAAGTCTAGACTTAGAGAGCATTATCGCCATCAGCCCGGTGTTTGACGTGGTGCTCAGTGATCTGGCCCCGAAAACTACGGGCCTGCGGCAGGTAGACCAGCAGCGGTCCCTGGAACTGGCCTGCCTGGCCTGGGAGTGGGCCGAGAAGCTGTTGCGCGCCGGGGGCCATTTCCTGGTCAAGGTCTTCGAGGGGCCGGATACCCCGGCCTTGGCGGCAGTCTTGCAGCGGAACTTTAGGGTCTGCCGCAAGGTGAAACCGGCCGGATCCCGTCCCGCCAGCCGGGAATTCTATCTTTTGGGGCTCAAAAAACTCAATCCCCCAACCGGTTCCCGGGCCCCGGAACCCGGACCTTGACGGCCGTAAGTAAGGTCCAGAAGTACATCAAGGAGGAGCATCCGGATGTCTGGCCATTCCAAGTGGAGCACCATCAAGCGCAAAAAAGGCGCGGCGGACGCCAAACGGGGCAAGCTCTTCGGCAAGCTGGCCAAAGAAATCACCGTGTCGGCGCGCTTGGGGGGTGGCGACCCCACCGGCAATCCCCGCCTCAGAGCGGCCATTACCGCGGCCCGGGCCGAAAACATGCCCAATGACAATATCACCCGGGCCATCAAGCGCGGCGAAGGCGCCGCCGGCGCCGCCGCCCTGGAAGAGGTGATCCTGGAAGGCTATGGTCCGGCCGGGGTGGCCCTGATGGTGGAAAGCCTCACCGACAATAAGAACCGCACCGTGTCCGACGTCCGACATCTCATCACCAAATACGGCGGCAACCTGGGCGAGCCCGGCTGCGTCGCCTGGATGTTTGACAAGAAAGGGGTTATTGTCCTCGACCGGGAAGGCGTGGATGAAGAGCAACTCATGGAGGCCGCCCTGGAATGCGGCGCCGAAGACCTGCAAAGCGACGAAAGTCAATTCGAGGTGCTCACCGACCCCGTAAATTTTATCGAGGTCAACGAGGCCCTGGAAACTCAGGGGTTTAAACCCCTCCTGGCGGAGGTGCAGTTGCGTCCCAAAACCACCGTCCGCATCGAGGAGGAAAAATCCGCCCAACAGGTGCTCAAACTGGTGGAGTTGCTGGAGGAGCACGACGACGTCAACGACGTGTTCGCCAATTTCGACATCCCGGACCAACTGCTCGAGGCCTTGATGTGAGCCCGGTAATCCTGGGCGTGGACCCCGGTTCCCGGCATACCGGTTTCGGGGTCCTCCAGGGGGAGGGCAATCAGGTTCTGCACCTGGCCTCCGGCAGCATCAATCCCGGCTCCCGGCCCCCGTTGGAATCCCGCCTCTGTCAGATTTTTGACGGCCTCTCGGACCTGGTCCAGCAGCATCGCCCCCAGGCCATTGCCCTGGAAGAGATTTTTCTGGCCACCAATGTCCGCAGCGCCTTTATCCTGGGCCAGGTGCGGGGCGTGGTGCTCTTGCTTGCGGCCCGGTCGGCAGTGCCCATCTTTCATTATTCTCCCCTGGTGGTGAAGAAAGCGGTGGTGGGCTATGGCCAGGCCTCCAAGTCCCAGGTGCAACTCATGGTGAGCCATCTCCTGGGGCTCAAGGTGGAGAACCAACACGCCGCCGACGCCCTGGCGGTGGGCATGTGCCACCTCTTTCACAGCCGCTGGCCCACGGGCACCTCATGATCGGTTATCTCGAAGGCCAACTCCTGGACAAGTCCCCGGGCCAGATTCTGGTGAAGGTGGGGGGCGTGGGCTATCGGGTCTTTATTCCCCTCTCCACGTTTTATGCCCTGCCGGAGCCCCCGGCCAGCGTCGCCCTCCAGATTCATACCCGCCTGCAAGAAGACGCCGTGCAGCTTTACGGCTTCAACACCCAGGAAGAAAAAGAGGTCTTCCTGCAACTCCTGAGCATTCCCCGCATCGGGGCCCGCACCGCCTTGAATATTCTGAGCGGCATCAATCCCGAGGATTTTGCCCAGGCCCTGCTCCAGGGGGACGACAAACGCCTGGCGGGGATTCCCGGCATCGGCAAAAAATCCGCGGCCCGGATCGTGCTGGAGCTGAAAGATAAGCTGCCTCCGGCCCGGCGTCCCCGCCCCGCCTCTGCCGGGGAGAAACTGGTGCAGGACGCCCTTTCGGCCCTGCTCAACCTGGGGTACCCCAAGAGCATGGCGGAAAAGGCCCTGGACGCGGCCAAAGCCCTGGGGGCCGGCACCCTGGAAGACCTGCTGCGCCAGAGTTTGAAGATGCTGGCGAAGTGAATAAGTGACTAATAGCTTTAATAAATTACGATCCTTTCATTATGTTGTCGAATTAATAGAATACCATAACCGTTTTTAATCATATTTTGAGAGGTAAATATAATGAGAAAGGTTATCGTCATATTTATAGTATTCGTTATTGGATTTCTATTCGGAACAGGATATCATGAAGTGAATGCCTTTAAGACAGTAGTATATAATGGCTTTACAATAGCATTCAACGCTGAAAAATTAGAAGGCCTTGTCTATCGAAATAATGCCACAAACTCTGCATTGCTTGTCTTTTATCCTTCCTCAAATAATGCATATATGTATTCAGAGGACGGACAGCGCGTCCTTAATGCAAATAAACTTGCGCAATATATGGCGAAGAATGTTTCATCAGAAGCAATTGTCGCAGAAATAAGACCTTTTAAAAAACGCAGAAGATAGATTGTATAATCAATGACCAACTGGGCCAAAATCTATCTCGGCGACAGCCGGGCCATGACGGCAGTGGAGGATGCCGGCATCGACCTGGTGGTGACCTCCCCGCCTTACTGGCATATCAAGGACTACGGCGTCCCCGGCCAGATCGGCTACGGCCAGA
>CAYNMI010000128.1:0-7283 GCA_964398095.1 uncultured Desulfobacca sp. | reverse complement strand
GGTTCTGGGTTTTAGAAATCTTGAGCAAAGAGGCGGTCTAAACAGATAAGCGCCCAGCACCGAAAGGTGCGTTCTACGCGCTAATAATGGTGCGTAAAACGCACCCTACGCGCCTTCTCCGGTCTTCCCTGGTCCCGGCCTCAGCGAACGCCTTCGTGGTTTAAGAGCCAGCGTTTGCGGTCTAATCCCGAGCTGTAACCGCCCAGGGCGCCGTGCGCATTGATGACCCGGTGGCAGGGGATGATGAGGGGGATGGGGTTGGCGCCGTTGGCCTGGCCCACGGCCCGGGAGGCTTTGGGGCTTCCCACCCGGCGGGCCAGTTCCCGGTATGGGATGGTGGCGCCATAAGGAATCCGGCGCAATTCCTGCCAGACCCGGAGTTGGAAGGGGGTGCCGCGGGGGTCCAGGGTGAGGGCGGCGAAATCGGTGGGGGCGCCCTCAAAATAGCCTTGCAGCGCCTGTTTGACCGCTTCGATGAGTGGCTTAAGGTGCGGCGGGGGTGCGTCGGGCTTTGGCGGAGGTGATGCTTCTGCCCCGGTAAATTCCAGGGCGGTGAGGCCCCGGTCCGTAAAGAAGAGCCGCAACGGCCCCATGGGCGTCTCGGGGAAATCAAAAATCCATTCTTTGGCATTATCGGGCATTTTTCTCCTCATCGCATCCTCCTCTCAGACCTCTCAGCACCGGCAGGATGCCGGTGCCACCTTTCCTTAAGGGTCTGGGGGAGGGGGTAAGGGCCTCTTACGAAAATGCCCTTAGCCCGCTGCCCCAAATCATTACAACCTCCCCCGAATCATTTACAGCTTCGCCAAATATCTTTTCAAGCGCCAGCGGCGCCACCAGCGCCGGAGGTTAGGGGGCGGCGGCTGGGTCTTGGTCCGTTGCCAGTCCGGGTTGAAGGGCAGGTCCAGGACGTGGAGGGTGGGGTGCCCGGCTTTGCTCAGGCGGGCCCGGCAGGAGGCGCAGTAGGTCACCAGGTCCCGGGTGGCTTCGGAGAGGCGGAAGTCGGTCATTTTTTTGGCCAGTTCCGGGGCCACCGCGGGGACCATGCCCCCGGAGCCGCAGCAGATGCTGCGCTCGCGGTTGTGGGGCATTTCCTCCACCGCGTGGCCCAGGTCCGTGACCAGGCGGCGCACCGCGGCGTGAATCCGGGGGGCCTGGCGGGCGCCGCAGGCATCCTGGATGTTGAAGACCGCGGGCGTGGCGGCGGCGGCGCCGTCCGGCAGACCCACTTCGTGCAAGACCTCGTAGATGGTGCGGGTGTGAAACTCCGGGAGAAATTCCGTCAGGGTCTGGTGGCAGTGGGTGCAGGCCACGATGAATTCCCGGGCCCCGAGCTTCTCCATCTCCGTGGCCAGGTTCCGGACGATGCGGAGCATGACCGCTTTTTCGCCCATAAAATAGCTGGGCGCGCCGCAGCAGTTGAGCATGATGCCCGTGTCGGGCAGCATCCGGCGCAGATAAGCGTAGGCCGCCTGCACCACCGCGGTGGAGTGGCCCGCCAGGGAGCAGCCGGGGAAAAAGACCCGGGCCGCATGGCCGGTGGCGGGGTCCGGGCGGCTCAGGGTGATGAGCGGGGAGGTGCCCCATTTGACGTAATTCTGGATGCCCTTATGCGGCGGCAACGGCCCCCGGCCTTGGGTCACCAGGGCTTCCCGGGCCGCCAGGCAAATCTTACCGGCGTGGAGATCTTTAGGACAGACCGCCTGGCAGAGGCCGCAGTAATGGCAGGAGTAGGGAATCAGGGGATCGGTCAGGCCCCGTGCCTGGAGCAGATGGGCCAGCTCCTTTTCGGTGTGGGGAAACTGGTGGACGTAGTGCTGGAGAAAGGGGCAGTTTTTCACGCACTGAGAGCAGGCGCAGTGCAGGCAGCGCTCGGCTTCGGCCCGGGCCGCGTCCGGGGTGAAACCCAGCTCCACTTCGTCGCCGGGTTGGGCGAGGCGGGCCGGGATACTGAGATCGGGCCTGGCCTGGCGGGGGGTAAGCGCGGCGCCGGCGGTATCCACGACGAGGTTGGTGGTGCGGCCGGCCAGGGGGGGCAACTCCCGGGGCAGTGGTTCGCCGGCGAGGGAGGCGTGGATGGCCAGCGCGGCGCGGCGGCCGGCGGCAAAGGCCGCGACCGCGCTCTCAGGGCCGGTGACCAGGTCGCCCCCGGCAAAGACGCCGGGAATCTGGGTTTGCAGGGTTTCGGGGTCAGCCTCCAACCGATAGATGGTGGCGGTGTCAAAGGCCAGGCCGGGGCCGAAAAAGCTGAAGTCCGCGGTCTGTCCCACCGCGGGGATCACCATATCGATGGTTAGGGTGAATTCGGAGCCGGCCAGCGGCATGGGACAGCGGCGGCCGCCGGCGTCGAGCTCTCCCAGTTCGGTCTTTTGGGCCAGCAGTTCCCGGACCCGGCCGTTGCCCCGGAGACGCACCGGCAGGGTGAGGAAATGGAATTGAATGCCTTCCCGGCGGGCTTCTTCTACCTCTGAGGCCAGGGCCGGCATGAGGTCGGGGGTGCGCCGGTAGAGGAGGTGGACCTCCCGGGCCCCGAGGCGCCAGGCGGTGCGGGCGGCGTCCAGGGCGGCGTTGCCGCCGCCGATGACGGCCACCCGGGGGCCCACCTCCGGGGGCGAGCCGGTATGGCAAGCTCTTAAGAAAGCGATGCCGTCCATCACTCCGGTGAGGTCTTCCCCGGGGATCTGGAGGCTGAGACTTTTGTGCGCTCCCAGGGCCAAGAAGACCGCGGCGAAATCCCGGCGCAGGTCTTCCAGGTGGATATCCCGGCCCAGGCGGGTGCGCAGCCTAACGACCGCGCCCAAGGTCTCCACCACGCTGACTTCCCGGGCCAGCACCTCCCGGGGCAGGCGGTAGGGAGGAATATAGAGGCGCAGGGCGCCGCCCAGGAACGCTTCGGCTTCGAAGAGGGTGACCGGATAACCCAGGCGGCGGAGCTCATAGGCGGCCATGAGCCCGGCGGGGCCGCCGCCCACCACCGCGACGGGCTGGGGGCGCTCAGGACCCGGGGTGACGTTGAGGACCGCGGCGGGGTCCAGGTCCGCGAGATAGCGTTTCAGGGCAGCGATGGCAAGGGGCTGATCCAGGGAGTTACGGGTGCAGGCCGCTTCGCAGGGATGGGTGCAGATGCGGCCCAGGATGCCGGGAAAGGGGCAGCGCTCCAGGACCACGGCCAGGGCCGCGGCCAGGTCGCCTTGCCGCAGGAAGCGGAGTTGTTCCCGGACCCGGATGTCCAGGGGACAGGCGGCCTGGCAGGGCGGGAGCTCCTCGCCGATGCACTCGGCCAAAATCTTTGCCGACCAATTGACCGGAGGCTTTTCTTCAGAGGGCGTCATGGATTATCGCAAGTCGAGACCTCTGCGGAGGTCTCTTGGTTCCCTTAAGCAATCAAAATGTAGCGCCGGCGCGCTCGCCTACGGCTCCATGCACGATGGACAGCCGAGGGCGGCTATCCTGCATAAGACTTTCGCAGAGGTCTTAAGCCGCTGAGGTTGGCCGGTTCAGCAAGGGCGCCAGCAAGCCGTGGCGCCCCAGTTGATTATTTTCGCTGCACAAAGTTCTGGGTGGCCCGGACCTCTTTACCCATCACGGACACCCCCACCCCGATATTGGTGTAATGGGGATTGAGGAGGTTGGCCCGGTGCCCCGGAGAACTCATCCAACTGTCCATGATGACCCGGGCCATGAGCTTGCTGTCGGAATAATCATAGCCGTGGCCGCCCCAGATGTTTTCGCCGGTCCGGGCGATGGAGCGGGAATAGGCCGGGATAATGCGATCCTGGGGGGCCTTGCCGTCCGGGTCGACATGATTGAAGAAGTTCCGCCGCAGCATGTCATCGCTATGAGCCCGGGCAACAGTGACCAGGGTGTCGTCTTTGGTCAGAGGGGGAAGGTAGCGTTTGCGGCGCTCCATATTGGTAAGCTGGTAGATTCTCATCTCCACCTGCCGCAGGTGCTTGATGCGGACCCGGCCCCGATGATCGGTCATGATGCGGAGTTGGGCCTGAGCCGGGGCCAGGGGCAGGAGGAGCGTCAGCAGCAAGCCCAGGATAACCGCAGCTTTTCCCGATTTGGCCATCGCTGCCTCCCCAAAATGAACCTGGGGGAGGACAGGGCATCTTAGCGGAGATGGCCCGGCCCTCCCCCTTAAAATCTACCATGGATTGCCGAACTTGACAAATTCCCGGGCGCGTTTTTCCCGGGCGCAGGCGGGCAAATTGCGTGGGGGCAAGGGAAGAAGATTTTCGCGCTCCCGGTTAAAGTTCCAGGGGCTCGACGTTTTTAGGCTTCAGCCAGCGGTAAATTATCGGGATGAGGCTGACGATGAGCACCAGGATCACGCCGATGACCAATCCCCAGGTAATGCGGCCGTGGATGAGGTCCAGGAGGTTGCTGGAAAAATAGATAAAGGCGACGGTGGAGGGCAGCATGCAGACGAAGGTCGTAATTAGATAAGGCCAAAAAGAAATCCTGGTGACGCCGAAGGCGTAATTCAACAGGGAGAAGGAAAAGACGGGAATAAGCCGGGTGAAGGCCACGATCTTCCAGCCGTGCTGGGCGACTTTGTGGTCCAGGGTCATCAACCTGGTGCCCGCCAGCTTGGCCGCCACCCAGTCCCGGGCCAGATAGCGGGCCACCAGAAAGACGAACCCGGCGCCGAGGGTGGCGCCAATGGCCGTATAGACCACGCCCCAAATGGGGCCGAAGAGCACGCCGCCGGCCAGGGTGATGGGGAGGCCCGGCATGAACAGGGGGCCTACGGTCCAGACCGCCAGGTAGATCAGAGGCAGCAGGACCCGGTATGAGGCCGCGAACTGGCGGAGCCTCTCCTGGTCCAGGTAGCGCTCCAGGTGAAAATACTGCGTGACGATTACCGCCACGATCAATAGGAGGAAGATGAGGGGGCGGATGACTGACGACTTTTTGCCGGTTGCCGGCGGTTCTGATGCCTGGAAATTTGCCATGCAGTGCTCCTGAAGTTATCTTATATCAGTTTTACCGGGAAAAACGAGCAACTATCGATCCGGCTGCGGTTCGTCAGTATCAAGCCGGGCCAGCAGCCGCCGGGCCGTTTTAAGGCTGCGCCAGCCCGGACCCGGCGCCGGACCGGCCCGGTCAACGAACGCCAGGAGGTCGGCATACGTGTCGATGTCGGGCCAGGGGGGGAGGAGGTGGACCCCGAGGCCCAACTGCCGGGCCAATCGGAGAGTATCCGTGAGCACCGTGCCGCTGGACCAGACCGGCCCCTGAAACAGGCGGGGCTGGGGCGCGGTGAGACCTATCAGGTAGTAGCCGCCGTCCGTGGCGGGCCCCAGCACCACCTGGGCTTGGCCGGCGGCCAGCACTTCCCGGGCCTCCGACACCACTGCGGCGGGGAGGTCAGGGAGGTCGCCGCCTCTGAGCATGACGGGGCCGAAACCGGCGGCAAAGCCCCGGGCCAAGGCCCGGGCCATGCGTTCGCCCAAATCCGCGCCCTCCTGGGGGAAGAGGTCGGCGCCGGCAGGCGCCAGGCCGCGGAAAACGGCCTGAGCCTCCGGTGGACTAAAGGCCAGGGCCAGGCGCAGTTGCGGCAGCCGGGCCATTTCTGCCAGGATATCCAGGAGAAAGCTGTGATATAGTTGGGCGGCCGCCGCCGGGGACAGCGGCGGGCTGAGACGGGTTTTCACCTGACCCGGGCGGGGTTCCTTGGCAAAAATGATGAGCAAGGCGGTCATGGGGTGCGCGACGGCATTAAAAGCTGGTCTGAATATACGAGGTCAAAGTTTCCTCAGCGCCAGCCTCAGGGCCGGGTGACTGAGGGCGGCGATTGTGCCAGCGCGTCTCAAAAGCCGATCTTTTCGGTTATCCTGCCGGTTTTTAATGAGGCGGCGATCCTGGCCCAGGCGTTGTCCCGGCTGCCCCGGTGCCCGGATCTGGAAATTATTCTGGTGGACGGCGGCAGCACCGACGCCACCCGGGAAACGGCGGGCCGCTTTGCCGACGTGCTGCTGCTGACGGCGCCCCGGGGCCGGGGGGCCCAGATGAATGCCGGCGCCCGGGTGGCCCGGGGGGATTTCTGCGTATTCCTGCATATCGATACGGGCTTCAGCGCGGACCACCTGGCCGCCCTGCGCCGGGCCGCGCGGGACCCCGGCGTCGCGGCCGGGGCCTTTGAACTGCGCCTGATGCCGCCGACCCCCTTCCTCAGGTTCATCACCTGGGGGGCCAACCGGCGATCCCGCCTCTTGCGCCTGCCGTACGGGGACCAGGCCATTTTCGTGCGCCGGGACCTGTTCTGCGCCCTGGGAGGCTATGCGCACCGGCGCCCGGAAGACCTGGATCTGGTAATCCGGCTCAGACGCCGCACCCGCCTGCGCCTCTTAGCGCCGCCGGTTTTGAGCTCCGGGCGCCGATGGCTTAAGCACGGCAATCTCAAGACCTCAGGCTACCACTGGTTCGCCTTGATCCGCCACATGGCCGAACGACTCTGCACGCGCAAATGGCCGCGAAAAGGTGAGTTATAGCATTAGCCACAAATTCATTCTGCTTGGCGGCTTTTTGATGCCTTTCAAATCCCCCTAAATCCCCCTTTTTCAAAGGGGGACTTTTCAAAGGATTCCGCCAAGTTCCCCCCTTTGGAAAAGGGGGGATAGGGGGGATTTTGGTTTTAGGAACATGAGCCATAACGGAAAAACTTTTTGGCAATCGTTATATGGGCTGGGGGAGGGGGCTAAGGGCGAAAGCCCTTACACTTACGAAAAACTCCCCCAATCCCCCTCCCCCAATCCCTTAGAGGGTTGGGTGGGGGGTGTGGGGGGAGGGCAGGGAAATACAGTTACCAGTAGTCAGTAGTCAGTGGTCAGTTAGCAGTTTTTCATACTGACAACCGGCTACTGACAACTGACAACTATCATCCCCCGGCCCTCCCCGCAAAATTCTCTGAATCTTCATCATTCCGGGGCCAGGCGGCCGCCGCAGGAGGAGCCCAGGCCCGCGGTGCAGCCGTAGCAGTGGTCTCCCAGGCGGATGGGCCGGGTGGCCAGGGCCGGGAGGTCGAAGTCCCAGATGGTCTGGGGCAGGCCCTCCCTCAGGGGCAGGTCCAGGGCCTGGTTGAAATCGCAGTCGTAGAGGCGCCCGTCCCAGGCGATGCTGATGAGGCTGCGGCACATGAGGCCCGGCACCGTGGCGGGGTTGAAGCCGCCAACCAGCTTCCCCATGTAACGGTCATAATTTTTGGAGCGCTCCAAAAACTCCTTGAAGCGCCCGATGGGCATGTTGAGCAGGGTCAGGAGCCGGTGGAAGTGAAT
>CAYNMI010000127.1:0-7318 GCA_964398095.1 uncultured Desulfobacca sp. | reverse complement strand
CCATGAATTGCTACAAAGCTTTATCCCCCCTGCCCCTAACCCCCTCCCACTAGGGGAGGGGGATTTTAAGGCCATAACTTATTGAAGTTACTTCTGAAACACGATACTAGTATCGTGTCCCGGGAATATCTTACAAAAGATTTCTTGGGGGATACCAGGGAGTGCGCCCGCAAACAGGGCGGACACATGGGTCCGCCCCTACGAAAGCTGACGTAAATTTTTGAAAAGGATACCTGGGACATGACACTGGAACAGGGCGCGGGAGCCCATGGCGTTCATGGAAGTAACGATCGCCAAAGACTCAGGTTAGGGGTAATACGGTTCACTTAAGGGGTTCTTTTGTAAGGAAATGGTGGGCCGGGCCCACCCGACATTTTTATGATTTTCTTCCGGCCAGGCTGAGCAGAGCGAAGCATCTTGCATGGAGAGATTCTTGTTGCCTGGGGCTCCCTCAGAATGACAAGGGAAATGACCTCAAATCATCTTTAGGCGCTTAAGTGAACATCAATGAGGTCAGGGGATCAATTTCACCTTAAAATAGCCTGGCCCATGGACTATGGGAATGGGGCGATTTAATTTTAGAAAGACATGGGCGCCATTTATACCGTTTTCGGTTTTCAGTTTTCAGTTTTCCGTAAAATAATTTAGGGAATTCATTATGTTAGCCGGAGAGTTTGTTGCATCTGAATCTGAAATTGGTATTACTCACCTATAAAATCCCGGTCCGAGGCGAAGCGCACCTTGGGGAATCTCACGGGGCGTTCTGGATTAATCGGGGATGAATCGAAGTTATGCCGGCTAACGTCAAACTTGGGAAAATTCCCTGGCATCTGGTTTTTATCTTCTCTCTCCTATCGGTTGCATTTATAACTACCGGATATTTTTATTATAAGTACCAAGTAGCTTTCCTGACAAAGCAAAAGCAGAGAGAACTGGCCGCCATCGTTGATCTGAAAGTCAATCAGATTGTCGCCTGGCGTCAGGAGCGCACGGCAGACGCCAGTACTATTTTGAATGATCGATTTTTTGCCGCTAAGGTTAAAGATTGGCTGGGAGGCGCCTCAGGGCCGGCTCTCAAAGAAGAGATACTCAATTATTTAGCGAGCTTAATCCTCCACCAATACCAGAGTGTGGTGCTCTTAGACCCCCAGGGAACGGTAAGATTAGCCATTCCTGCAGAAAACCGGCAAGTATCGCCGCATCTCCAGGAACTGGCCAAAATGGCCCTGGAGACCAGACAGCCGGTTTTTTCCGATCTTTATCGCAACCCGGATTCCAAGACAATTCAACTCAGCCTCCTGGTGCCGCTCCTGGCTTCCCGGGGCGGTCACCAGAGGCCCGTGGGGGTGGTTGCCCTGAACCTGGACCCGCAACAATTCCTCTATCCTCTGGTGCAATCCTGGCCTACCCCCAGCCAGACTTCCGAGATTCTCTTGGTCCGCCGCCAAGGCAATGAGGTGGTGGTTTTAAATGAACTCCGCCACCGGAAAAATACCGCCCTGAACTTGCGCTTCCCGCTCTCGGCGCCCAGGCTGCCCGCGGCGATGGCGGCCCGGGGCGAGAAAGGGATCGTTGAGGGGATCGACTACGAAGGCGTTCCGGTCATCGCCGCCCTGGCCCCGGTTCCCGATTCCCCCTGGTTTCTCGTGGGGAAAGTTAATGAAGTGGAGCTCTATGCTTCCATACATGAACACTTCCTGGTGGTGGTGATTTTTTTAACCATATTGATTTTGGCTGCCGGGATCAGCGTTGCCTTATTATGGCGCAATCAGCAAGCCCGGTTCTACCGCCGGCAATATGAAGTGGAGCGGGAAAGGCGCAGCCTGGCGCAACGTTACGAATATTTGACCAGGCATGCCAATGATATTATCCTGCTGGCCGATCAGGATCAGAAGATTGTGGAAGCCAATGAGCAGGCGGTAGTAGCCTATGGCTATGTGCGGGATGAACTGCTCAAGTTGCACCTGGCCGATTTGCACCCGCCCGAGGCCAGGCCGGCCCTGGCAGAATATCTCCGGGAAGTGGCCCAAAATGGCAGCCGGGTGTTTGAGATTATGCAGCATCACCAGTCCGGGGCCACCTTTCCGGCAGAAATCAGTTGCCGCATTATGGAGATGGAAGGCCAAAAATTTTTTCAAAACATCATTCGCAACATCAGTGAGCGCAAACGGTCGGAAGATGCCCTCAGGGAATCTGAAAAAAATCTGCGCTATCTCAGTTCTCAACTGCTTACCAGCCAGGAAACGGAACGCAAGCGCATTGCCGTGGAATTGCATGACGGCCTGGGGCAGGCTATGATGGTTGCCAAAATGCGCCTGCGGGTCATCGAGCGCAGCTTGCCGGCGGGTAAGTCTAAAAAAGAATGTGAGGCCTTACTTAAATATCTCGATGAGGTTATTGAGAACGTCCGGCGCCTTTCGCATGACTTGATGCCGTCCATCCTGGAAGACTTGGGGCTGCAAGCGGCCTTGGGACATCTCCTGGACGAATTTACCCGGTACACCGGGATACGGTTGTCCACTGATCTGGATGACATTCAGGCCTTATTTCCGCCGGAGCAACAACTGATCATTTACCGCATCTTCCAGGAGAGCCTCAACAACATCACCAAGCACGCTCACCCTTCCGAGGTTTCCGTGGCCATGAAAAGGGAGCCCGGCGGGGTCTCCTGCCGACTGGAGGATAATGGCGAAGGGTTCGAGGTCCAGAAGGTCCTGGCCAGCGATTCGAGAAAGCGCGGCATGGGGTTGGCGGCCTTAGAGGAACGGGTGCGCATGATGGGAGGTTCCTTGGAAATATGGAGTCAGATAGGGACCGGCACCAGGATATCCTTCTTCATTCCAACCTAAAAATCATTAAAGGCAGCCGGTTGGCCCTGGGAGGGCTACGCCGAGGCCAGAGGCAGGCGCACAATGCAGGCGGTGCCGCGGCCCACGGCGCTCTCGATGTTGATTTCGCCCTGATGTTGCGTGATGAGGCCCCGGACGATGGTCAGCCCCAAACCGGTGCCCTCCGGCTTGGTGGTGGCAAACGGGGTGAAGAGGTTCTGCATCTGCTCCGGAGGGATGCCGCAACCCGTATCGGCTATGGTGAGCACCAGGGTATCCCCCTGGACCCCGGCGGTCACGGTCAACTCCCCCCCCTGGGGCATGGCCTCCAGGGCGTTCTTGAAGAGATTGAGCAGCACCTGGCGGATCTGCCCGGGATCAAAGGCAAAAGTGGGAATTTCGGATTCGCGGTGCAGATGGAAGGTCACGGACCGCTCCTTGAAGCTGGCGTCCATGAGTTCCGCCACCTCGCGCATCAAGGCGATGAGGTCCCCGGCGGTTTTTTGCGGCGCCGCGCCCCGGATGAAGGTGCTCATGTCGGTGAGAAATTTCTCCAGGCGCTGCACCTCCTGATGGATGAGGCTCAATTTGCGCCGGGCGGCGTCGGGGAGGTCGGTCAGGCCTCCCAGTTGCCCGGCGAACCCCCCGATGGTCACCAGGGGATTTTTGATTTCATGGCTGATGCGGGCCACCATTTTGCCCAGGGTGGCCAGCCGTTCATTCCTCAGGAGTTCCATCTCCAGGCGGCGCCGTTCCCGGAGATCCCGGAAATAGCCGACGATGCCGACCTCCCGGCTGTCTTCGTGCAAGAGGCGGGCCGACAGCCAGATGGGGACCAGGGAGCCGTCTTTATGGAGGGCCAGGGTTTCCAGGTTTTCGATGACGCCCATGCCGCCATAGTCCGGATCATAAATCAGCCGTTTGACTTCATGGGCAATCTTCCCCGGATAAAATTTAAAGACCTTGATCTTGCCGATGACTGCCTCGGGGGTGTAGCCGAGAATTCTGGCGGCGCCGTTGTTAAAGATGAGGACATTCCCCAGCATGTCATTGACAATAATCCCATCCATGGAGGCCTGGACCAGGTTGCGCTCCAATTCGTCCAGTTGCCGGACCTGGGATTCCAGCCGAAAGCGGTCGGTGACATCCCGCAAGGACCACAGGGTCCAGGCGGCCCCGGCGCTGCCTTCCAGGTGGTACAGGGTGCAGTCATAGACATAGGCCTTGTCCTGAACCTGCCGGGTCAGGAGAGTGCGGGCCGGATACTGCGGGCTCAATTCGGTGGGGCAGAAACCCACTTCCAGATGGTCGGCGCCCCGAAAGGGCATCCCTAAATCCCCACAGGTGCGGCCGCTGATCTCTGGCCAGGCCAGCCCGAAGTGTTCCAGGAAGGATAAATTGGCATAGGTGATGCGCTGATCCTGGTCCAGCACCAGGGAGTACATATCGGTGAGGCTATCCAGGAGGCGGGCAAAAAGGCCCTCCGGCGGCTTGCGGCTCAAGGTCGGGGAGGTCTGGGAGGGAGTCATAGCAATGGCTTAAATGTAGTATCGGGCCGGAAGGGATGCAAGGTTATTTTGGGCCGACCCAACCCCAACGCCTCTATGGGCGCGGCTAAAATCACCATAAGAGATCGTCTCAATGAATATCATCGGTAGATTTTAGAGCCGGCCGCATCTAATCCCGAATTGATGGTTCATCCGGCCCAGCCTGGTCGCCGCTCCTGGCGGTGAAGTAGCCGTTGGTCTCCTGCACCATCACCGGGGCTTCGAACATGGCCGAGAGGTGCCGGGAGGTCAGGACATCGGCCTTGGCGCCGTCGATCAGGACCCGGCCGTGCCGCAGGAGGATAACCCGGTTGATTTCCGGGAAGATCTCCTCGATGTGGTGGGTGACCAGGATGATGGTCTTGCCGTGGCGGGCCAGGTTTTGGAGGGTGCTGAGAAACCGGTGCCGCGCCATCAGGTCCAGCCCCGTGGTAGGCTCATCCAGGAGCAAGGCCCGGGGGTCGGGCACCAGGGCCCGGGCGATCATGATCCGGCGCACCTCCCCGGGAGACATGGCCTCGATGAAGGTGTCCGCCAGGTGGGCGGCCTCCATCAGGGCCAGGGCCTTGAGCCCCTGCTCCCGCATGGCCGGGGTGAGGCGGTGGTGCCGAAAGACGCCGTAGGAGCCGAAGAAACCGGACACCACCGCGTCCAGGCCCCGGGTGCGCCGGGGCAGGGTCCCGCTCAAGATGGCGTGTTGCAGGTCCCCGGAAACGATGCCCACCAGGGAGCGCAACTCGAAGACGTTCCAGAGCGCCTGGCCGAAGATCAACAGGGGGGGCCTGCCGTCGGCCTGGGCCAGGGGATAGTCCTGGTGGGCGATGAGCCGGATGAGGGAGGACTTGCCCGCGCCGTTGGGGCCCAGGATGGCGCTGTGCTCGCCTTCCCGGATGGTCAGGGTGATCCGGTCCAGCACCCGGTTGCCGTTTTTCACCACCGTGGCGTCATCAAGTTGCAGGAGCGGCAGGGTGCCGGCGTCTCTTAGCTTTGCCACTCTTTTTTCACCGCGATGGCGTCGATTTCCACGGAGACCTTCTTGGCCAGGCCCGCGGCCTGGATGGTGGTGCGGGCCGGCGGGTGTTGGGGGAAGAACTCGCCGTAGGCCCGGTTCATTTCCGCAAAATCGGCCATGTCCGCCAGGTAGACCGTGGTCTTCACCACGTCCTTAAAACCCAGCCCCACCGCGGCCAGGATGGCCTTGAGGTTGGCCATCACCTGGACGGTCTGCACGACGATATCCCCTTCCACCAGGCGGCCCTGGGGGTCCATGGGGATTTGGCCGGAGATGAACACAAAGGGGCCGGCGGCCAACGCCTGGGTATAGGGGCCCACGGCGGCCGGGGCCTGATCCGTCTCAATGACGATTTTTTTCATGGTCCTGTTCTCCCTTGTAAGAAAATTTTGCCGGTGCAGCAAGCAGGTGCGGCGTCCGGCAACCATAAAAATCTTGAAGAATCGTTAACGTTTTGCTAATGGTATGGAAAAAGCTTGGAGGTAGCCAATGGGGTTGTGGTTGAAATGCCCGGGGTGTCAAGCGAGTAATCCCCTCTCTTTAAAGGTTTGTCCGCATTGCGGACGCGACCTGGACAAGCTGCCCGCGGCAAAGCGGGTCTACGTGATCGGGCCGGCCGCGGCGCCCCCTCCGGCGCCCTCTGCCGCCCCGGCTCCGGCCAGCCCCGCTCCGAAGGCCGCCGGGAAGGCGGCGGCACCGTCTCCCAAGGCCGGCGCGGCCCCCAAGCCTGCCAAGACGCCTAAGAGGACGAAAAAGAAGGGTTAGCCGCGCTCGCCGTTAAGAAACTTCCTGTATCACTCCCAGCAACAACTCCACCAGTTGGGGTTCGGCCCGGGCCACCGTCGCGATGATGGCCTCAATGGCGATGGGGGCCATGGCATCCGGCAGATTGACATTGCTGATCACCGAAATCCCCAGGACCCGGAGACCGGCATGCAGCGCGGCGATGACTTCCGGCACCGTGGACATGCCCACCGCGTCGGCGCCGATCTGCCGCAGGAACCGGGTTTCCGCCGGGGTCTCCAGGCTGGGCCCCTTGACGGCCACGTAGACCCCCTGGCGCAAGTCCAGGCCCAGGCGCCGGGCTACGGCCGCGGCCGCCTCCCGCAAGCCCCGGTCATAGACCTGGCTCAGGTCCGGAAACCGGGGACCCCAGGCGTCGATATTTTCTCCCACCAGGGGATTGTCCCCCATGAGGTTGAGGTGGTCGCAGATGAGCATCAGGTCGCCGGCCTGAAATTCCGGATCGAGGCCGCCGGCGGCATTGGTGACCACCAGGGTCTTCACCCCCAGACCCGCCATCACCCGCACCGGAAAGGTCACCTGGCCGAGACTGTAGCCTTCATAGGCATGGAAGCGGCCCTGCCAGAGCAGGACCGGCTTCCCGGACATTTTCCCCCAGGCCAGGCGGCCGGCATGGCTGGGACTGGTGGCCGGGGGAAAATGCGGCAGGGCCGCGTAGGGCAGGGAGCCGCCGCCCTCCAGGCGGTCCTCCCAGAGCCCCTGGCCGGTCCCCAGGATGATCCCCCACTCCGGCGTCGCGGTGAGGCGCGCCCCGAGGCCGCGAACGCATTCTTCCACCTGGGCCTGGTATGTTAGGCTCAAACTTACCTCCTGGTCGGCGGGGCAAAGTGTGTCCTAAGCATAAGCCGCCTCCCCTGGTTCGTCAATGGCTGGAATGCCTCTGGGGAGAATTTCGCTTTATCCTTGACAGTTGCCCCCATAACTTGAAAAATATAGCATCACAACGAGGAAGAGAAAATGGGCAGACCCAAAAAGTGCCGATGGGTGGAAACCGAGCCGGGGGTGACTTTTTTCAAACCCCGGGGGATTCCCTTGCGATCCTTGCAGCAGATAGTGATTACCGTGGACGAACTGGAGGCCATGCGTCTGGCCGACTTCCTGGAAATGACCCAGGAAGAGGTGGCCCA
>CAYNMI010000126.1:0-7381 GCA_964398095.1 uncultured Desulfobacca sp. | reverse complement strand
CCTCCTCCAGAGCCAGGTCGCCGTGCTCCAGGGAATCCAGCACTTCCTCCAGGCGCTTCAGCCCCGCCTCGAAACTCAGCTCTTCCTTCTTTTTTTCTTTAGCCATGGTGTGGTTTTCTGTTTTCCTGAAAAGGACTTGGTGGCACCGGTATCTTACCGGTGCAGGTGGCACAGGCGTCTCGCCTGTGCTCATCTTTAGTGCGCACCACGCACCTTCTGCGGCGGGCAATGCCCGCCCTACATGACTGCTCACTTCTCACCGCTCACTTTCTCCACTTCGCAATCCATACTTCCCCGAGCCACCTTAACCCGGATAGCCGCGCCCGGCTCCACCAGGCTGGCGTCCCGAATCACCCTCTCCTGGGGCAGCAGGGTGGCCACCGCATAGCCCCGCGCCAGAATGGCCAGGGGATTGAGCTGCGCCAACTGCGCCTCACCGTACTCCAGGCGCCGGCGGCCTTCTGTCTGTCGCCCCTGAAAACCCTGGCCCAATCTCTGGGCGGCCACCTCCAGCCGTTGCCGGGCCGTCCCCACGCTCCGCCGGGGACTCAGGAGGCAGAGCCGGGAAGTGGCCAGCCTCAGGGCCTGCTCCGGGTGGGACACGGCCCGCCGGGTCCGCCGCACCAGCACCTCGGCCCGCTCGTCCACCCTGAGGCGCAGATCCACCAGGGCCCGGCCCATATCCGGCAACTGCCGGGCCGTCAACAACAGGAGCTGGCGGGCCATATCCCGCCGCCGGTCCATGTTCCGTGATAGAGTGACCCCCAGGCGGGCCAGGCGGGCCGTCAGTTCGGCCCTGTCCGGCGTCACCAGCGCCACCGCGGCGCTGGGCGTGGGAGCCCGCTTATCCGCCACAAAATCGGCAATGGTGAAATCCACTTCGTGGCCCACCGCAGAGACCACCGGGATTGGGCAGCGGTGAATGGCCCGGGCCACCTCTTCTTCGTTAAAAGGCCACAAATCTTCCAGGGAGCCGCCCCCCCGGGCCAGGACGATGACCTCCACCCCGGGAAGAGCCCCCAGGTCGTCCAAAGCCCGGGAAATTTCCCCCGCGGCCTCGGCCCCCTGGACCTTCACCGGGTAAATCAGCACCTCCACCTGGGGAAAGCGCTGCCCCAGAAGACGCAGAAAATCCCGCACCGCCGCGCCCGTGGGCGAAGTGACCAGGGCGATCTTTTTCGGCAGAAACGGCAACGGTTTCTTCAACTCCGGGGCAAACAGCCCCTCGGCCCCCAGCCGCGCCTTCAGGACCTCGAAGGCCTGGGCCAGAGCCCCCAGTCCCAAAGGCTCCAGGTAATCCACCACCAGTTGGTATTCCCCCCGGGGTTCATACACCGTCAGGCGGCCCCGGCACAGAAACTGGCTGCCCTCCTGGGGCTTGAAACGCAGATGCTGATGGCTGCCCTTGAACAGCACCGCCCGGAGCTGCGCCCCGGCATCCTTGAGCGTGAAGTAGTAGTGGCCGCTCAAAGGCTGCCGCAGATTGGAGACCTCGCCGCTCACCCAAACCAGGGAGAAATGCGTCTCCAGCCGGTCCCGAACCTCCCGGGTGAGGGCGCTCACCGTATAGATGTGGGGCAGTTCCTCATTCATGGACGTCAATTTAAGATGTATATCACATTTACGGCGGCACAGAAGAAATATTTTCGGGAGGAAACCGAATTTCAAGTCTTACAACTACCTCACAATCTTACTATTTTCAAGGGTCGCGATATGGACCAAGAAATCGCGGCCCGTTAAAATGGATCATGTGTGCAGGGGCTTCTGCTACCCAAACTTCGGTTTCCCATGCTAATTCGCCAAGATAACGAGTCATTACTGAACGGGAAGGAAAGGCCGAAACATACACAAGACCTACGTTGGCATTGGAAAATAAACGGGCAAGTTCTACGTGTCGCTTTGCATCAACCGCGCCATGACTAGTTACGGATTCTACCAATAGAAGCCAGTTTTTCTCACTATAATATAGAATAACATCAGGCATTTTTCCGTGTGAATCAACCTTAACTCCTAACTCTGCTAACAACTTAGCATTGAAATAGCCCCATTTTTCATGAGTATCGCCTACGTAAACCAATGCTGCTCCGGGTGCAAAACGTGGGGCAAAGTCCTCAACAATTGCCTTTATAAGCTCACTATGCTTGCCAGGGCTAATAGTGATTTCCTTACCGGGAGCGATCTGCACCGGAACCAGCTTTTGAGCTCGCTCCTTAGCGTACCGTTGAGCAAGAGTTTTCACGCTAGAAAAATAATGCTTTAATGCTGCTTCCCATGTTGCCGTTTCATAAGTTCTTATTAAATCAAGTGTTTCGGGGGATATTTGATAAACGGCTTTGGGACTATTGGTTGGTCTATCTGGTTTATCGGGATTATAGAGAGCTATTCCGGCCTGGACAAACTGGTGCATGCTATAACGCCGAAAGGTTTCCCGAGTATTAGGGGCATAGTCACGGCCATAGTGCCTTTTACTGAACTCGATCATAGGTGTGATCCCAACAAGCGGATTTTCGGCCTGTGCCCAAGTTTTCCCAGGAGTCAAATTTAAAAGCGCCAATAAGCAAAGGGCAGAGCGGTCGTTTCTTTGGGCGCGTGGTAGTCCGAGAGATTCAATAATAAGAAGCGCGTCTTTTATCTTGTCATTTTCTTTATTTAGCATAAGAAGCTTTCTATTGTTTGGTCGATTTTCTGTTGAGTGAGTTCAGCTTGAGATTTTGCCCATGCGCCTAGGCGAGTCAAGGTCACCTTATTTGGATATTTAAGTAACCTTAAATCTGTGGCGTTTACTTGTGTGTGCCCGCTAAAACGACGAAATTGATCGTCAAGCACCGTTGAATTGAGGAACACCGCCAAGCCACGCGCCAAGTCTTCGGGAATCCCTTTCTTGCCACTATGAAAAACATTGAGGTGATTTTCAAAACCAAGCATAGGGCTTCCATTAAAAGCGTCTGGGCAAACCACTCTCGCCACAACGCGGCGTTTTTCCTCCTTTGATGAAAACCTCCTTACCACTACGTAATAGCCGTTTGAATAAAGCCATTTTTCGGTTTCTGGGTTTCTTAAGATGGTGTTCGGTTTTTTCGATCCCAGCTTAGGCCAATCAATCGCTTGTCCTGCAAAATGACACGGGTAGAGTAAAGGCACGGTTCCACGCTCCGGCATTTGCCTAAGATGAGGTTTTACTCTGAAATCCACAACCGGCCCGGTAGAAACTTCAAGGCCAAGGTCGCCAAGGGAACAACAAATATTAGGGGAGACCTCAAGGTGATTGACTGCGGGAGAAGTGGGAACGTGTATAAACCTCTCCGGATCATCAGGAAAAACTATTCTGTCAAAAGGATAAACATTGGTTTCCATATCGGTGAAGCTGTCATCTGCAGATGTAGAAATAGTAACGTCGCCCTGGATAACGTTACGTTCAAGCAAAATAATAATGTTTTCCTGCAAGACATGATCATCTCTAAAAGCACGGTTACGAGCAGTGAATAGGTGAATGTACTTAATCGAAGTCTTACAAAGGATAAGCTCTCGAAATGGTCTATAGTAAGGACCATTGCAAAAACTGCGAGGCATTATCGCAACGATTTGGCCATTCGGCTTCATCAGTTCAATTGTGAGAGCAACAAACGCAGAATATAAATTTACAGTCTCAATTCCAACTCTGCGAAGCAAAAGCCGATGACGTGATGCACTGTTGATTTTCTTATATGGCGGATTCAGGATTGCATGGGTAAAGCGCTCTTCTCCGTTAAAAATCAGCTTGACCGCTTCTTCGATAAAGTCGCCCCGTCGCACAGAAATATCTATATCAAAGTGGCCCTGATATTTTGCCAGTGTTTGTGATAAAAACTCCCTTAAATTGGGGTCAATCTCATACGAAAAAACTTGAACATGTTGAAAGGAGAATCCTTTTGACGAGAAGCGATCCAGAGCTGCGCTTGATAACGCGCCCATGCCCGCACCAGCATCTAAGAGCCTAGCTGTTTTTAGGATTGAGAATGGAAAAAGTGAGGCCATAAAACGGGCAACCGTTGCAGGGGTCATAAATTGCCCAAGCTCGGATTTTCTTTTTTTGCTTATATGCTTGCCTACCTCTTTGCGGAGAGACTCAGCTTTTTCAAGCAAATTACGCATGCTCTCTTTATACTCCCTTAAGCCTTAAAACCGATATTAGTTTGAGGGTATGATAGCATAAATTTAGTCGATTTCCCCCCTTACCCGCCGGGCTTCACCCACCCGGCGTACAGCGCCAGGCCCAGCCAGGCCCAGTTGTTGGCGTAATAGTTGTCCGGGGCCTCGAAGTAGGCCCGGGACCCATCCTGATGATAGAAAGACAGGATCTTCAGCGCCATCTCCCGGGCGAAGTCCTTATCCCCCGCGGCCAGGGCCCCGGCCAGCACCCCGGCGTAGAGCACCGGGCTCTCATAGCTCACCGCCGCGGCCCCGTCGTAGTTGTAGACCGCCGCCAGCCGCCCCCGGGCCTGATAAGTTTTCTTAAAAAACGGCAGGAATTTGTCCTTCAGGAGCCGGGCCGCCTGGGGCTCTCCGAACCAGAGGCCGTCCAGGGCCACCCGGAAGGGGACTCGCACCGCCTCCCAGCCGAAGCGGATGTCCCGGCCCGGAGCCGGTCCGACGCGGCCCGCGGCGTCCACCCGGCACCAGTCCGGGAAGAGCCCCGCCCCGGTTTGGCCTGCCAGGCCCTGGGACAATCGGCCCAGCAACTTATAGGTATCCCCCCGGAGACGGCCCCAGCGCGTTTGATCTGCTCCGGTGGTTAGCTTTTCAAAAAGGCGGTACGCGGCCGGGGAAAAATACGACGGGTTCACCAGGTAAGGCGGCGCGGGTTCGTGCCAGTTGCCGGCCGTGAGAAGGAGCTCTCCGTCAGGCAGGGCCACCACCTCCTTGGCCAGAATGGCGGCCTGCACCTTCAGGGCCTCCGCCCGGTAATCCGGCAGGCCCTCCGGGGCCCGCCACCCCTTGCGGGACGCCAGGATCAACGCCAGGGCGTAGTCCAGGTCGCCGTCAGTGGCGCTGTTGGCGTCCAGCACCCCCCAGGAGCCGTCCGGGCGCCGGCCCCAACGCCAGGCCAGGAGGCCGTCGCCGTGGGAGCGCTCCCTGGAGAGGTTCTGGTGCGTCCAGCCGTAAACCCGGGCAAAGGTGGGCGCATCCCCGGCAAACCCGGCCCGCAGCAGGGCATAGGCCTGGGCCTCGGAAATGGTGCCGCCGCCCTCCGCCGGCACGATGACCTGGCCATCGGCCTTGATGCAGTGCCGGCAATAGCTCTGCCAGGAGGCCGTGAGCACCCGCTCCAGACGGGCATGAGACGGATTTTGTTGACAGGCCGGGGCCAGCCCCGCCAGGAGGACGATCAGCAACAGGGGGATTTTTTTTATATTCATCGCCGGCCAAGGCATGGCGTGCCACCGGCCCCCGGCGCCCACCGGCAGCCGCAGGCTTCAACCTCCGTCCGCCCAGACTGGCAAGCCTGGGCCACCGTAACTCTTCCCGGGCGAGGCTGCGCCGCGCCAGGAGTTGCCCGCCGCGGCCCGGTGCATCTGCCCCCAGGCCCTGTCCGCACCTTCGCACTAATAGGGACCCCATGCAAGGATAATCTGTAATAGTCAAGACTTGCTGGCCAATCTCGCCATTAAGGCAAAATATCATCGGGCTTCAGGGATTTCGGAGATCCCCCCCCAAAAAAGCCCAATTGCGCTGGTCACATCATCTCAGGAGATTTTGGCCGTGACGATAATTGTCGGCCAAGGCGGAATACCTGGCAGGGGCGCAGGGCGCGCCAAAGGCAGGGCCATGGCTGGCCCTGCCCGGGATAATTTCTCAGGGAAAATGCTGCTTAAGCTTTACTGAACTGCCGCCATCCCGTCAGGCCCAGGAGGCCGGAGCCCAAAAGCACCAGGGTGGAGGGCAGCGGCACCGGCGGCGGCGGGCAGCCGGGCAGCGGATCATAACCGCTGCCAATGTTGCCATCCAGGGTGTAATCGTACCAGCCACCGTAAAACACGCTCGCATACGTGGCTGGTCCATTGGCGTTGACCGTGAATATCTGACCGTCCAGCAGGAATTGGTAAAGGCCGCTCCAGGTGCCGGAATCAACGGTAAAATCAAAAGAAAAGGTGGAGTTGGGGTCAACCTGGTTCACCGTCACGTTCCCCAGGCCGCTGGGAATGGGGCCCAACGCGGCGGCCGGCACACTGGTAATCATATATTCCGTCAAGTTAGTATAATCCGTGACCGCCTGGAACTGCACAAAGTTGCCCGCGGCATAGGGGGCGGATACGTATGGCCACGTGCCCGGCGACTGCGCCTCCCAGCCGGTCTGATTGGTGGCCGCGCCGGTCAGGGTATAAGAGGCGCCCTCCCCGGTGAGGATGGGCATCACCCGAATACCCGTCAGGCCGTAATCATTTTCCGCGGTATTCAGCGACACCCCGTAACTGGCCAGCGTATTTATGACATCCGCGGACGTAAAGGTGATGGTATCCGCCTGCGCCGCGCCCAGCGCCCCCAGAAGGAGACCACAGGTTGCCAAGAGCACCATAAACTTTTTCACGATCGTCACCCCCAGCTTATCTGAAGATAATTAATTAATTAACCCTGCCTGCAGTATTCGCCCCGCGGGAAAAGCCGGTTAATTCTTGCGGACTGTCTGCCGTTTCGGCAACTTCAGCCTCTCCCCAAATCGTTTTCCCATACCCGGCTGTCTCTTCTGCCGTCAAGAGACCCGTAGTTTTCCGCCCCCGCCGCGCGACGGGTTTGGCTGTTTCTAAAGATATTCTCTATATCCGCCCCCTTTCACATCCTGTGCCATTCGGTTAACCAACTGATTTACTTAGATATTACTTGATTATAGCCATTGCCTTTGGTCCTGATTGTTCAAGCTATGAATCATTATTTTTGCGCTTAAAAGAGAACTTATTTAGATTAGTTAATTAAATAAGCTAGTTGAATTATCATTAGCCCCTTCCTCCTAAATTGTTTAAGCCATTAAACAAGTATTGCTGGCTTTTGCGCTATCTTATTGATTACATTGGTTTTATTTGTTTTGTAATAAAACCCATTATTTAAACATTAATTTTGGTGGAATATTTCGGAAAACTTGCTAAATGACGCTTCAGGCAGAGATCAATTCATCGCCATTGCCTGTAGGTAGGCCTGAATCTGAGGAGTTGCGGCGAAGAGACGACGAAAACAACGATTAGGCTATTCTGTGAAGGGAAGTCGGTGCGCTGGGCTTCACTGCTCTCTATCCACCCTGATAAATTCCATCCAAGCCGGTTGCTAGGCATATCATAGCTGCATCTAATACCAATCTCAGATTCAGATGCAACAAACTCTCCGGCTAACATAATGAATTCCCTAAATTATT
>CAYNMI010000125.1:0-7425 GCA_964398095.1 uncultured Desulfobacca sp. | reverse complement strand
CGGCGATGTGGTCGTAGCCCGAAGCCACGTCGGTGACCAGGGGCCCCAGGACGTAGAAAGGGGCGTTGGCGCAGTATTTCTGCTGGAGGCGGATATTTTTCTGAATGGCGTGCAGCGGTAAATGCCCCGGCCCTTCCACCATGACCTGAACGCCCGCGGCCCAGGCCCGCTTGGTGAGTTCCCCCAGAATCTTCAGTTCGTGAATTTGGGCCTTATCGGTGGCGTCGGCCAGGCACCCCGGGCGCAGGCCGTCCCCCAGCGACAGGGTGACGTCGTATTCCCTGGCGATGGCCAGCAGCCGGTCGTAGTGCTCATACAGGGGGTTTTCCCGCTGATAGCGCCGCATCCAGGCGGTGAGAAAGGCGCCGCCCCGGGAGACCACCCCGGTGACCCGTTTTTGGAGCAGGGGCAGGGCGGCCCGGGTGACGCCGCAGTGCACCGTGACGAAGTCCACGCCCTGTTGGGCGTGATGGTGCACCATGCCCAAAAGGTCGTCGGCCTTGACGTCCTCCAGGCTCTGGGCTTCGGTCATCACCTGATAGATGGGCACGGTACCGAAGGGCGCCGGGCAGCGGGCCAGGAGCGCGGTGCGGATTTCATCCAGGTTGCCGCCGGTGGAGAGATCCATGACCGCGTCCGCGCCGTACTCCAGGGCCGCGGCCAGCTTGGCCTGTTCCTTGGTGAGGTTTACGTCGTGGGGGGAAGTGCCGATATTGGCGTTGATCTTGACCTGCACCCCGGCGCCGATGGCGATGGGCTTCAGCCCCCGGTGCTCCCGGTTGGCCGGCACCACGACGGTGCCTTGAACCAACCCTTGGCGAATGACCTCCGGGGCCAACCCTTCTCGGGCCGCGGCCTCACCCATGGCCGGCGTGATGGTGCCTGCTAATGCTGCTTCCCGTTGCGTCATGAAAATATTGTATCTGAATTGCTGGCCAAAAGGAAGTCCAGCCAGCCTGAGAGAGCCACGCAAAGCCGCCAAGGCGCAAAAAGAAAAGGCCGGTTCCCAGAAACCGAACCGGCCTTTTGATTGCTTTGCTGCGCGCCTCTGCGTCCTGGCGCGCCCCCTCAGCCCCCTCCTCCAAGGTTCAGCCCCTCCTCGAAGAGGAGGCTGGCCAGTTCCGGCCAGTCCGCCACTTCCAGGAACGGGTGGGGTTGGCGGTTCCAGGGTTGGACAAAGAGGATGGGGGTGATGCCGTGGTCCGCCAGTTGCAGGCAGGTTTCCAGGCGGTCTTCCACAAAATATTGGATGCCGTGGTCCCGAAGGTAGTTGATCTTGGTGGCGGGATCGCCCGTGGCCAGAACCCGGATGGCCGCAGGCGGCACCGGGGCCAGGTTTTGGTGCAGCCAGCGCTCGATGGGGCTTTTGCGGTCCCGGGCCGTCACGAACAACAGGGGCGTTTCCTGGGCCAGGCGGGTGAGGACCGGCACGGCGTGGGGGAAGGGCTCCACCGGCAGTTCGTGGGGCCGGTCGATGAGTTCCCGGATGACTTCGGCGATGACCCAGGACGGCAGGTCCAGGCAGTCCTCCAGGAAGAACGTGGTGAGATCCTCGTAGCGGAATTGGTGCCCCCGGTCGTAGCGCTCCCGCACCAGGGTCAGGAAGGTGGTCATGATGTCGGCCACCACCCCGTCGATATCAAAGGCCAGGCGGTTCCTGGGGATTTGGGGGGGCAAGGTTTTGGGCCCCGAAAGTTTATGGCTCATGGGAACCGGATCGGAAAAAGGCGGTTAAAATGGGCCTGGAATACGGCCTGATCGGCTACCGCTCGTTTTTCTGGGAAGACAGGATAGCTAAGATCTCTTCCTCGGTAAGATCATACCAGTTTTCATAGGCGTCGGCCACCGCAAAGGAAAAGCCGCCCCGGACATTGAGGCAGTAAAGCTCATCCACCAGGGGGAGGAGATCCCAGACGGTGCGCTCCGACCCCGTGGGCACCACCACGATGAGCCGGCCGGCCCCCTGGGCCTTGAGGAACCGGAGCGCCGCCCGCATGGTATAGCCCGAAGCCAGGCCGTCATCCACTACCATGGCCGGGCGTCCGTCCAGACGGACATAAGGCTTGCCGCCCCGGAGGCGCGCTTCCCGCTGCCGCATGAGCGCGGCGGTCTTGTCTACCTGGGCCTTAATGTCCTCGGGGGACAAAGGCATGCGGCGCAGCAAGTCTTCGTTGAAGATGGCCTGTCCCCCGGGGTCCAGGGCGCCGAAGCCCGCTTCCGTGGTCCAGGGCAACTGAATTTTACGGACAATGATGAGATCCAGGGGAACCGACAGGCTACGGGCGATCTCCGTGCCCACCGGCACGCCCCCGGCGGGAATGGCAAAGAGGTGTATCTCCTGGCCGCGGTAGCCGTCGAGGTGACCGGCCAACTGCTGGCCGGCGCTGGTCCGATCCAAAAAGACATGGAGGTGATCCCTTAAGGCCCGGTCTTCAATGAGCTTTCCCATTGGCAAATAGAATCCTCTTCCAGGGCGGCAACACGTTGGCGAAATTCAGCTTGGGAGAGACGAGCCCCGGTCAGTCCCCCCTTGAAATTGATTTCCGCAAGATATGAGCGGCCATCGGGAGCCAGGAGCAGGTCCAGAATGGCATAAGGGAACCTCCCCCGGGCCATCACCTCCCGGCAAAAATCCTGCTGTTCCTGGGTGAGTGTGGCGGGCTGTGAGGTCCCTCCTTGAAAGAGATTTTTGCGAAAGTTGTGGGGGTTGAGCCGTTCATAAGCCTCGAGGTAATCGCCCACCACCACCACTCTCAAGTCCCGGAGGCCGGCCAGGAAAGGCTGCACTACCAGGGGGTACGTGAGCCCCTGGAGACTTGCCAGGCTGTAAAGGGTTTCCAGGGAGGGCCAGAGACTGACCCCCAGACCCAAGTGGGCCCGGTCCCGCTTGGCGACCACCGCCTCCCGGGCCTGAAATTCAGGGAGGCGCCCGGCCAGATCAACCAGGGTATAGGCGACGAAACTGCCGGGAACCAGGTATTCCGCCAGCACTTCGGCCTGGGCCACCTTGGAGCGGCTCAGGAGTTGAGACAACACCGAAGGGAAAAAAATCACTCCCTGTTCCGCCAGGTCCAGGATTTTAATCTCCTCCCCCAGGCGCAAGGCGAGCACGCCGATAACCGCGTCCCCGGCGCGCAATCGCCGATAACAGCGGCGAAAATCAATGATAGAACGAATCAACATGCGTTACCGGAATATTATGCTTACTGGCAGGTCTGATCAGACTATTCTTTGGACGTGACGCCATGGTGCGATTAATCGACCGGAAGATCCTTATCTTCGATTTTTTCCTGATATAGATATCATAATAATCCACCTGAGCGATCCGGCGCCAATCCCGCTTGATGAGAGCCCGGGGATAGACCTGACTGAAGACGCTCTTGCCGAAGCTCCCCAGAATCAGCATGTCGGCCCCCACCCGGTTGAAATTGTACGGATGATGCCGGGGGTTAAACAGCACCACTCGTTGCGGCGTGGATTCCACAAAATAATATGACGGCATGAGATGGTAGCGGTGCTCGTCGTCCAGGAAGACCAGTTCGTATTCCGGGGTTTCGATCAGGCAGCCTTTGGGCACATGGGTGTCGAGATAATGGACCAGGCGCAAGGGGGCTTCACTGCGGCAGGTAAGAACCTGCTTGAAGCAGGTCAGGCCGGAGGGGGGGAAAAACAAGATCAGCAAAGCGGCGATAATGCCAGGGGCCAACCACCGGGGCGGACGGCTGCAAACCCCGGAACTCAGGCGGACCGCAACCTTGCGGAGAAAATTGGCCGCCAGGGCCGAAGTCAGAAACAATCCCGGCAGGGCAAATCGGTGCCAGTAGACCGCGGTCAAATAAACCCCGCTCCACAAGAAGAAGTTCCAAACCCACAACTTCACTCCGGGAGAGAAGGTCTCTTTCTTCCAGGTCCAGACGACGCCCAGGCACCCCAGCCAGAACAGGGGGTCCTCCAGCAGCGACAAGACACTCTCCGGGTAGATGCGGCCGATGGTCAGGGGAGTGAAAAACTCGTGGCACAGGAGTTTTTTCTGTTCCAGAAAGTGGAAAATGGCCCCCGTCAAGCTCCCCAGGATCACCGCCTTGAGCGCCAGGTAGGCCAGAGGGGGCAGAGCCGCGCCGGCGCTGAAGGCCAGGACCCGGAGGGCCAGACGCCGCTTATCGCCCCAGTTTTGTCGGATCAACAGCACCAGCGGCGGCAGGAAGGCTATGCCGTAGAACTCCTTGGCATCAAAAGCCAGCCCCAAAAATATCCCCCCCAGCACCAGGGGCCAGAGGGCCTGGGAGTCCAGACCCCGGATGGTGAAGTAGGTGGCGAGGAGGAAGAGGCCCAGGGCAGGGATATCCCCCAAGACGGAGCGGCCCCAGTACAGGACATCGGTCCCCAGGAAGGCCAGGGCCACGGCCAGCAGAGCCGTCCCGGAGCCCCAGAGATAACGGGCTCCCAGAAACAGGGCCAGAAAGGCGAGGACGATGTAGACCCCGGCCACCACCCGGCCCGGGACCAGACTGACGCCAAAGAGCTTGTACGCCGCGGCGACGGGCAGGATCACCATCGGGCCCACACTGATCCGAAAGTCCAGGTCCTTCAGTTGATTCGGACTTTCCACCGTAAAGGCATAGCGGTCATGCTGCACCACATTGGCGGCGGTTTCGGAAAAAATGGCTTCATCCCACCAGATGGTGGGATAATTGGCCAGGTTGTAAAAGCTGCCGATCAGGATCAGGACGCAGAGCAGCACGCCAAACCAAAAGGCCGGGCCCGCCGGCTTGATCGCGTCGTCATGGGGCTTCACAGAGCGTCAGCGCCTCGTATCTCAATATGGCTGCGGGGCGGACCCTCCTGGTCACTGCCCACAACGGCTTCCCGAGTAGAGGCCGGGAAGCATCAACAGGGCTATGGTTCAAAAACCCTCTAGCCCCGGCTGAGGTCCCTCATCTCCCCCTAACCAGGCAGAATAATTGCGTCCGGACCTCCGCCGCATAAGAAAAGCCTGCCCCATTATAGGGCAGGCTTCTCTCTGTCGCCAAATAAATTATTCAAATGGTCAACAAAAATGCTAAAAATTACAATCCCACAATGTGCCGGTGCAGTTCCTTGGTCTTTTCCATCCGGGCCTGATCCCGTTCCGCCACCAAAGCGGCCAGGCGGTCCTGAATCTTCTGGTAAAAAGGCCCGTTGATGTCTTCGCCCCGGGCGTGGGCATCGATGAGCTGCCGGTAACAGCCGATCATCCGGGAGATCATCGTCACCGCGTACTCCCGGCCTTGGACTTTCACCGTCGCCAAGCCCAGGTCCAGGTAAGCCTTCAACTCATCTCCCAGGATACCGAAGGCCACATTGGGCTGCTCCCGGATGCGCTCGTTGATGGCTTCAATTTTAGCCAGGGGCTGACCCCGTTTCAGCAAGAGCTTGCGGCGCTGCTCTTCGGTGAGCAGGCACAGCCGGAAACAGCTGCCGCTCCGGTCGGGCCAGCCTTCATATTCCACGATCTCGTTGCCCGCTTCATCCTTATAGACCTTGCGGATGTAAGAGTCGGCGATAAGTTCATGGAACATGCAGTTGCCGACGCCGCCGATGCAGCGATTGCCGTGAATCAGGACCTCGGTCTTGAGCCCCAACTCATCGGCTTCCCGTTTGAACCGGGCCAGCTTGGCCACCGTGTTGATCTCGGTGGAAGCCACCAGTTGCGTGGCCCCATAAGCCTTAAACCGGACCATTTCCGCCTGGGTCTGAATATTACAGCCCACGCTGGCGTGAATGACCAGTTCCGGAAAGCGCCGATGCACCTCCTGCATCACCGCCGGGGTCTTGACAATCACCCCTTCGACACCGAAGTGGGCGTACTTTCCAACCTTCTCCACCACCAGGGGAATTTTTTCCGGCGGGATTTCCGCGTTCAGGGCCACCCGGACTTTTCCCTGGTAGGGCGCGGCAATGCGGACCGCTTCGCCGATCTGGCTATCTTCCAGTTCCCAGGCGCATTTCCGGCGGCTGAAGCCCTTGGCCCCCACATAAACCGCCTCGGCGCCGCTCTGAAAAACCCCCTCCACCATTTCCAGGCTGCCGCCTGGAGCTAACAGTTCATTAGTCATGGTCTCGCCACCCCTCCCTGAGCCTGTGCCACACAAGGTCCCTCAGCTCTGCGAATGCCTTACGCCAGTGCCTCCGGTAACCCCCAGGAATGGTGGGTTCCTGCCTCGCGCCTATTTACTGCCGAATTTCCGCCATTTAGCGGATTCGACAGGAAATCTGATGCTGAACATACTCCGTTTATTATATTTTATGCCTACTGCGGGTTTATTTCAATTATTATTAGCAAAAAATTTAGACCTTTGGTCAAAAATAAATTCCTGGCCCCGCTTTTTCCCCGAGGCCGATAATTATTGCATTATGCAACACTTGCCCTGCAGAGACCCTGCAGAAACTGTCACGGTCTCCAAGACCGCCTCCCCCCGGGAAAGCAGGTTCACGGTCCCCTGGATGCCGCGTTATCGCGGCAAGTTACGACCGCCTCCGGCCAGGCCGGTGGCTCCCCGTCTGGCGCCGGCGCCTCAGTCATGCGAATCTTAGCGCATCCCCGCCGCGCCGCCCCAGGGCCGGTTTCCGGCCCACCTACCCCCGGAGATAGGCGATAACCAGGACAAAGCAGAGCCCGATCTCCACGCCCCAGGTGAGCAGGTAGATCAGCAGTTCCATTATGGAGCTGTAGTCTTCCTCCAATAAAATGCGATTGGGGTCCCTCAGGATATCCCAGGATTGCATGTCGTTGTCTGCTACCATAGTCATGCCCTCTTTAGATAAAGTCGGCCAGAAGCCCCTGGACGGGACGTTCCGGTTGTTGATGCACCAAAGGCCCGGCCTGGAGCACCGGGGAGAGCTCTTCCAGGGTCGGCCGGGGATGACGGTAAATCACCCCGATGGGGATGCGGTCCCCCCACTCCTTGGCCTTCCGGTAGGCCCAAAGCTCGTTCTCCGGGTCGTAGCCCGGCTCGGCCTCCACGTCATAGACCCGTTTCTCGTACCACTCGTAGGTGTTCACCTTATTGAAAGACACGCAGGGCTGGAGTACCTCCAGCAAGGCAAAGCCTTTGTGGCTCAGGGCCTGTTTGTACAGGCCGGTGAGGTGCTCCCCCCGGCCGGCAAAGCCCCGCCCCACCCAGGAACCGTCCTGGGCCACCGCCAGGGCCAGGGCGTGGAGCGGCGGATAGGGCACCCCCTGGGGCTGCAGCAGGGTCTTATGGCCCTGGTCGGTGGTGGGCGAGGCCTGGCCCTTGGTCAGGCCGTAGATCTGGTTGTTGTGCACCACCAGGGTGATATCGGGGTTGCGCCGCAGCGTGGCCAACAGGTGGTTGCCCCCTTCCCCGTAGCAGTCCCCATCCCCGGCCGCGGCCACCACGGTGAGCGTCTGATTGGCCAGCCGGA
>CAYNMI010000124.1:0-7481 GCA_964398095.1 uncultured Desulfobacca sp. | reverse complement strand
GAAAGGGGGGAAAAGATCCGCATTTCCGGGGTCGCTTTAATTCTGAAACACACCAGTAGTAAATGTAGGGTGGGCACCGCCCACCAGAGATATATATTATTTTTCTTTGCGCCTTTGCGTCTTGGCGTGAGATCAATCAAGCTCATATGCACCTTTGCGTCTTGGCGTGAGATCAATCAAGCCCATATGCGTCTTTGCGTCTTTGCGTGAGATTAACCGCACCCATAAAGGAACCCCAGCTTGAATGCCCCTGACTACCCCCCGGAGGTCCTGGCCCGGGCCCGGCCCATCCGCCTGTTGATCCTGGATATCGACGGCGTCCTCACCGACGGCAGCCTCTATTACGACGCCACAGGGGAGACCCTCAAGGTGTTTCACGTCCGGGACGGGCACGGCATCAAGATGGCCCAGCGGGGCGGCATCGAAGTGGCCCTGGTGAGCGGCCGCCGCTCCGACGCCGCCTATCACCGGGCCCGGGAGTTGGGGCTCAACCGCTTCTATGAGGGCGTCCGGGACAAGGCGGCGATTCTGGAGGAACTCCTGGCGGCCCTGGACCTGACCCCGGCGGCGGTGGCGGCGGTGGGGGATGAGTTGGTGGACCTGCCCCTGTTCCACCGGGTGGGCCTGGCGGTGGCGGTGGCGGATGCGGTGCCGGAGGTGAGGGCTGCGGCCCACTGGGTCACGTCGCTCCCCGGGGGGAAAGGCGCGGTCCGGGAGGTCTGCGACCTCATCCTCAAGGCCCAGGAAAAGTGGGGGGAACTCATGCGGCCCTGGATCGAACCGGCCGCCGATTAACACCAAGTCGCAAGCAAATAGTAATTTTTTTGTAGGGGCGGACCTATGTGTCCGCCCTGGCTTGAGGGCGCACCCGCAGGTGCGCCCCTACAATTCTGGGTTTTATTATTTCGACTTGGCATTAATTGTTCTTTGACTGCAACCAGGTATAACACCCGCCGCCGCGCCCGGCCAGGGGCAGTCCCGGCGTCGATCCCCCCTGGCAAAAAGATCGCTGCCTGGTTAACCAAAAATGAGGGGTGAGATGAAGGTCTCGCCCCGGCGCAGGGTTTCTATGGCAGAGCGCAGCACCGCATCGGCATCCTCTTTGATCATATAGCCATCGGCGCCCTTATGCATGGCTTCATAGACGTAATCTTTGCCCTTGTGCATACTCAGGATCAATATTTTCACGGCGGGATGGAGTCCCTTGATGAACTTGATGGCTTCAAGTCCCTGGAGCCGGGGCATAGAAATATCCAGGATAACCAGATCCGGGGTCTGTTCTTCCAGGAGGTCCAGGAGTTCGAGGCCGTCCCCGGCTTCGCCGATCACGACGAGGCCGGGGTCTTCCTGAAGTAACCGCTTAATTCCGGAGCGCAACAGCGCATGATCATCCGCCAGCATAATGCGATATTTTGACATGGATTATCTCTTGTCTTGGGCGAATCAGGAAAGTCCGCTTCCTCTATTCGGTTAAGGCCGGCCAACACCTCTGTCAAGCTGCCGGTCTCAGGTTCTCCATTTATTTGCCGGTCCCCCTCCTTTCCGGAACCCGCGTCCGGCGGCCTGTAAACCCAGCCTCTATCAGAATAGCCTTTACACTCAGGTCCAACCCTAATATAATTCATGGAAAATCGTCTAATTTGGCATGAAAAATATTATCGGAAAGAAGCCGCCCGGCTGGCGTCTCCCCCCCTGGCTCTGGGTGGTGGTGGTGATAGTGTGCCTGGGAGTGGGCGCCTGGGGGCTCTGGGACCTGCAGCCGACGCCGCCTCCCAAGCCGGTGGCCCCGGTGCAGTCCCCCCGGATGGAGGGCCTCTCCCTCACCGAGATCCACGAAGGCGACAAAACGTGGATTCTGGAGGCCAAGAAGGCCAATTTTCATCCGAGCCAGTCCACCGTGGACATCACCCAGGTGCGGGTGGAATTCCTCGGCCCCGGCGAAGACATGCGGGTGAAGGCCGATACGGGGCTGTTCAACACCAAAACCCGGGTCTTGACCCTGAAGGGGCATGTGGAGATGAAGCGCGGCGACCTGATGGTCCAAACCAGCGTGGCCACCTATTTTCCCGCGGAGCGGGCCTTGGTCGCCCCCGAGAATGTGGTGATCACCGAACCGGGCCTCAAGGTGGAGGGCAAGGAGATGCGGGTCGAACTGGCTGCCAAGAAGCTCATTATGGCCCAACACCGCCTCACCGAGGTGCAGGTCCGGGATTGGAGGGGCAAAAAGTGAGACCGAGCCGATTTTTAGCCCTGGCGGGGTTCCTGGTCCTGTTCTGGGCCGGTCTGTCCCCGGCCTTCGGCGCCCCTCCCCAGAAGCAGGCCCCGGGCAAGGAAGTGCCCCTGCTCATTACCGCCGCCCGGCTGGAAGCGGACCAGAATGCGGGCATCATCACCTTCAGCGGCCGGGTGAAGGCCGTGCATGGCGACGCCACCTTGTACTCAGATAAGTTGCTGATTTACCTGGAAAAGAAATCTGGTCCGGCCAAAGGGGCCGTCAAGCCGCCTCCGGGAAAGGCCGAGCCGTCCCCCCTGGGGGAGTTGGGGGGTGGCAAGATCGACCGCATCGTGGCCAAAGGCAACGTCCGCATGGTCCAGGAGGACCGGGTGGCCACCGGCGACGAGGCTATCTATTACCAGAACCGGGACGAAGTGGTGCTCCTGGGCAACCCCCAATTATGGCGGGCCGAAAATACCCTGAAAGGCGAGCGGATCATCTTCAATCTCAAGACCAACAAGGTGTTGGTGGAAAGTTCGCCCCATCGCCGGGTGGAGGCCCTGCTCTACTCCAAGGGGACTGCCCAGGGCAAAGCCAGCCCGCCTTTTAGTCCCAAGGCCCGCAAGAGCCGTCAGCCTTAGGCTATGCATCGTCTGACCCTGCAAGCTTTGAGCAAAAGCTATGACGGCCGCAAAGTGGTGGACGATGTCTCCATAGAGGTGAAGAGCGGCGAGGTGGTGGGTCTCCTGGGGCCCAACGGGGCCGGCAAGACCAGCACCTTCTATATGGTGTTGGGGCTGCTGAAGCCTGACCACGGCCAGATCTACCTGGACGGGGAGGACATCTCCCTGTTGCCCATTTATCGGCGGGCCCGGTTGGGTTTGCAATACCTGCCCCAGGAGGCCTCGGTCTTCCGGAAGCTCACGGTGGCCGAGAATATCCTGGCGATCCTGGAAACCCTGGAGCCGGACCTCCAGGTGCGCCAGGAGCGGTTGGAGAAGCTGCTGGCCGATTTGCGGATCAGCCATCTGGCCCACCAGCAGGCCGCGGCCCTCTCCGGGGGGGAACGGCGCCGGGTGGAGATCACCCGGGCCCTGGTCACCGCCCCCCACTTTATCATCCTGGATGAGCCGTTTGCCGGCATCGACCCCCTGGCGGTGACCGATATTCAAAATATTATCCGGGACTTGAGGGACCGGAACCTGGGCGTCCTCATTTCGGACCACAACGTCCGGGAAGCCCTGGGAGTCTGCGACCGGGCCTATATCCTCAATGAGGGCGTGATCCTGGAGGAGGGTCCGCCGGAGAAACTGGCCCAAAGTGAGTTGGCCAAAAGAATTTACTTAGGAGAGGCCTTTAAGTTATAATAAGTTTAAATTATGGCACGGGTCGGAGTCCGGCCCACGGGGAAACAGGCGCATAAGGCAAACGCATGGCCTTGGAAATCAGACAAAGCTTAAAGCTCACCCAATCCCTCATCATGACCCAGAAATTGCAGCAAGCCATCAAGCTGCTGCAACTTTCCCGCATGGAGCTGGTGGGCGAAATCACCCAGGCCCTGGAAACCAACCCGGTCCTGGAAGATGATCAGTTTGAAGAAGCCAAGGCGCCGGAGGAGGAAGCTTTAGGGCTGGGGAATTATGCCGATGGCGGGGAAACGCCGCCGGAGGACGGCAACGCCGACGGGGCGGCCAAATCGGCCGCCGAAGAGTGGGATTGGGACGGCTTCCTGAAGGATCGGCTCATGCCGGCCCCCATGGGGGAGTACGAGGAACGGGAGGCCCTGCCCTTTGAGTCCCTGAATGCCCAGAAGACCACCCTGAAATCCCACCTCATCTGGCAACTCCGGATGGCCGAACTGGATCAGGAAGGCGACAACATCGGGGTTATGATCATCGGCAACCTGGACAAAGACGGTTATCTCCGGTCCACGGTGGAAGAGATCGCCGAGGAGATGGGGGTGGAGCCGGCCCGGGTGGAGCAGGTCCTGGAGATCGTCCAGGGCTTCGATCCCCCGGGGGTGGCCGCCCGGAATTTGCAAGAATGCCTGCAGTTGCAGCTCAAGATCTTAGGGGTTCATGATCCCCTGGTGTGGGAGATCATCGACCGCCACCTGGCCAATCTGGGCAACAAGAACTACCCGGCCATCGCCCGGGACCTGAAGGCGCCCATCGAGAAGGTGGTGGAGGCCGGCGATCTCATCGCCAACCTGGAGCCCAAGCCCGGCCGGAGTTTTGACACTGAAGATGCGGACTACATCAGCCCCGACGTCCACGTGGAAAAGGTGGGGGGCGATTACGTGATCCGGCTGAACGATGACGGCCTGCCCAAGTTGCGGGTTAACGCCTTTTACCTGGAGGCCATGCGGAGTCCCGATAAACTCCCGGACTCGGTCAGGAGTTATATTCAAAAGCACCTGGATAACGCCCTGTGGTTTATTCGCAGCATCCACCAGCGGCAAAAGACCCTCTACCGGGTGACCGAGAGCATCGTGCGCTTCCAGCGGGAGTTTCTGGATAACGGCCTGGCCCACCTGAGACCCCTGACCCTGCGCCAGGTGGCGGAAGATGTCCAGATGCACGAATCCACCATCAGCCGGGTAACCACCAACAAGTATGTCTACACGCCCCAGGGCGTCTTTGACCTGAAGTTCTTCTTCAACAGCGCCATCAACATGTCCCTGGGGGACCAGATCGCCTCCGAGAGCGTCAAGGAGAAGATCCGTCAACTGGTGCAGTCCGAGAACCCCGAGAGCCCCTTAAGCGATCAGGAGATTGCCGATATCCTGCGCCGCCAGGATGTCCTCATCGCCCGGCGCACCGTGGCCAAATATAGAGGTATGCTGGGGGTGCTGCCCTCCAGTAAACGCAAGAAACCCGGGTACCGTCGCAAGAGCCAGCCAGAAAATATCGCTCCTTGAGACCCGGCTAGTCTACGAGTCCAATCCTTTGGGAGGCAATAATGCAAATATCCGTAACCTTTAGGCAGATTGAACCTACTGAAGCCTTGAAGAATTATGTGACCGACCGTCTCAACAAGTTCAAGCGGTATCTGGATGGGCCGGTGGAAGCCCACGTCGTCTTGGGTCTGGAGAAATTCCGCCACCTGGCGGATGTCACGATAGACAACAATGGCCGGATCATCAAAGGCAAAGAAGAAAACACCGACATGTACGCGGCCATCGATCTGGTGATGGATAAGATCGATATGCAGTTGAAGAAGTTTCGGGACAAACTGCGGAGCGTCAAGGGCGACCGGAGCCGCGCCGCGGTGGCGGCGGCCATGGAGGAGGAAGCCCCGGCGCGGCCGGCCCTGCGGCGCAAACGGGTGGAGGTGCCGGCTTTGCAACTGACTGATGCGCTGGAACTGATGGAAAGCGGCAATGACGACTTGTTGGTCTTCACCGACGTGACCAGGGGAATTTTGAACATCTTATATCGACGCCAGGATGGCAACTATGTCCTAGTCGAACCCGATCTGGGATAGAGGTTTCAGGGAACCGCATGAAGATTATTGAGCTCCTGGCCCCAAATTGTATTTTGCCCAATTTGCAGGCCACCAACAAGAAGGGAGTGCTGGAGGAACTGGCCCAGACGCTGACGTCGGAGTCCAACGGCATCCCACTCCAAACCGTGATGGAAGTGCTGTTGGACCGGGAGCGCCTGGGAAGCACCGGCATCGGCGATAACATCGCCATCCCCCACGGCAAGCTGCCGCAACTCTCCCGGCTCATGCTGTGCTTCGGCCGCAGCCTGAAAGGCGTTGACTTCGACTCCATGGATGGCAAGCCGTCGCAGCTCTTCTTCATGCTGCTCGCCCCGGTTAATTCCGCCGGTCTCCATCTCAAGGCCTTGGCCAAGATCTCCCGGATGCTCATGAGCCAGGCGTTTCGGGAGCACCTGATGAAGGCCCAGGGGGCCGAGGAAATTTATCGCTTGATTGCGGAACGAGACGCAGAATTTTAAGGTCAGATCCACCTAATCGCATCTGGTCACCGACATCCACCGGCCAGGTCTCTGGGGCTCGATAGATACGGCAAAGATGGCGCAAGCATCAGGTCCGAACCCGGAATCGAACCATCAGCATCTCTCGCCTTTTTCCCTGGTAATCCTCACCGGGCTTTCCGGTTCGGGCAAGAGCACGGTGCTGCGCGCCCTGGAAGATATCGGTTATTTTTGCGTGGACAATCTGCCCCTGAGCCTGCTCCCGCCTTTCCTGAAGATGCAGTCACCGGCCATCAAGGAGGGGCGCAAGATCGCCCTGGTCATGGATGTGCGCACCGAAGGGTTTTTGCAGAATTACGCCCAGGTCTTCCGCCGTCTCGAACACCAGGGCTACCATCTCCACATTATCTTTTTGGAGGCGGATGAAGCCAGCTTAATCCGGCGTTTCAGCCAGACCCGGCGCCAGCATCCCCTGGCGGACCACGACACCATCGTCCAGGCCCTGAGCCTGGAGCGGTTCTCCCTGGCGGGCTTGCGCCAACTGGCCCACCGGATTATCGACAGCTCCCACTATAACCCGAACCAACTCCGGGAGTTGATTAAGGAGGAATACTCCGACCTGGCGCCCCGCCAGCGGATGTGGCTCCATATCATCTCCTTCGCCTATAAGAAGGGCGTCCCCCCGGAAGCCGACATGGTGCTGGATGTGCGGTTCCTGCCCAACCCTTACTTTGTGGAGAACTTGCAACCCCTCACCGGCGAAAATCCCGGCGTCCGGAAATTTGTCCTGGACCAGCCCGAGACCCAGGCCTTTCTGGACCACCTCTTCACCTTTGTGGACTTCCTGCTGCCCCGCTATCAGGAAGAGGGCAAGACCCATCTCAACCTGGCCATCGGCTGCACCGGGGGGCAGCACCGTTCGGTGGTCATCGCCAACGCCCTGGGACAACATCTGAGCCGGGAAAATTATCCGTTCACCCTTAGCCATCGCGATATGCCGCGGTCCGCAGGAGACTAGTTATGATCGGAGTTTTAATCGTCACTCACCAGGAACTGGCCGAGGCTTTGATGAGCGTCTGGGACCTGATTCTGGGGCGGCAGGAAGGCATTGTGGCCGTATCCCTGGACCCCAGCGCCCCCCCCGAGGTCTCCCGCCAGCAGATCCAGCGGGGTTTGTCCCAGGTGAATGGCGGTAACGGCATAATCATCCTCACCGATATGTTGGGGGGCACCCCCTCCAATCTCACCCTGTCCTTTCTCCAGGAAGGCAAGGTGGAGGTCGTCACCGGCGTCAACCTGCCCATGCTCATGAAACTGGCCCA
>CAYNMI010000123.1:0-7488 GCA_964398095.1 uncultured Desulfobacca sp. | reverse complement strand
CCGCCGGAGCCGATGAAGCCGCTCACCAGGCCGCCGATGAAACCTACCACAAACAAGAAACCTACGCTCCATATGTTCAAGTCGATGAATTGGACGGTGGTGGCGATATCATGCATGGTCATTTCCTCCCTTCGAAAATCCCGGTTCTACCTGCGTCTCGACCCTATCAATCAAGGCTGGAGAGAATTTCCTGCCTCCTGGCCCCCATCCCGGCCCTCCCCGGGAAGGGCAGGGCTGGGATGGGGTGAAGGGAACGAGTGGTCTCATCAGGTCAATTAGGCATTCAACTGTAACTGCGGGCGGGGACGCTTTCTCGGCGCCGGCCGCTTCGGGGCCACCCGGGGCTGCACCTTCTTGGTAGCTTCAATGCCCAACACCGACCACAGATTCGAGGTAAAGGCGCCGTGCACAAAGGAAAAGGCGAACACCGTAATAATGGGCAGCGCCGCAAAGATGCCGCCCTTGGTGAAATATTTCATGACTGTCGCGGAGTTGGTAAACACTGCGGCATACAGGGCCACCGACGCCAGCCCCAACCCGATCGTCCTGACCATTAACTTGCCTCTGCCCGCCGATTTATGAACCTCTTTAGCCATAACCTGTTCTCCTTGATATCCCGAGATGCTGAAGACGGGGAGGGGAATCTCCCCCGAGATTTCCTCGTCCTTGATGCCTTGATCGGTGATGACGAAGTCGATGCGCTTGACTTCGTGATTCAGATCCTTGATGGCCGCAGCCAGATCCTCAAATTTCACCACGTGTTCGCCGTAGATTCCCTGGCCCGCCAACTCCGACGCCACCGGGACCCAGGCCTCTTGGGCCCGCTGGGTGAATTTCCCCCGGAGGTGCTGGTTATAGGGCGAAAAAAACTTACCCGACTGGCTCAGGGCCGGATTGACGTTCATGGCGATAATGTCATAACCCAGGCGCTGGGAGAGGTTGGCGGCATAGTCCACCACCCCGTTGCTGAAGGCGTAGTCTTTGCCCACCACCAGGATTTTGCGCTTGACCTCTGGCCGGCTGCCGGCCGCGCTGCCGGAACCGTCCTCGCCCTGGCCGGCCCCGCCGTTGGCCCCACTGACCGGGCCCCCGGTCGCCGCCTGCCTGCCTTTGCCTATTTTGTTCTTGAAGTTCATCATGGTTTTGAACCTTTCCCCTCGTTTTCCTGTTACCCACCTGGAAGGGGGGAGTCGTTTCTTGCCTATTATCACATACAAAAACCTTGCCAAACTGGGTATTTCCTTATAACATACTGTTTTAACTAATAAACCTTGTTTTATCATTTAAATCTTTCCGGCTCTCCGTTATTGCACAATGCAACGCCCATAATTTAATTTTTAATTATCCTTGTTATTTCAATATATTATAAAATATTGCAACACTCCGGTCCAATGATTGCAAAACGCAACACCGGCGCCTCGGAACCCGAAATCCGCCGACAATTTTCCAGAAAAATCAAAAAATTATTCAATCTAGTGTTGCGTCCCAGGTATAACTTACATAAATATCTTGGCTTGTTCCCTCCCCCTTGATGGGGAGGGTTAGGGTGGAGGTGAAATAACTACCTGATTACCTTGCCTTATTCCCCCTCCCACCAGGGGAGGGGGAGTTTAAAGGTTCTGGATTTATGAAGGATATTTACGGGACACGATACTAGCCCTGGCGCATTTCATTGCCGTTCCGGACATTTGCTCTTATAATGATTCCTATATTCTCTCCCAGAAAGGTGGTCAGTCATGGTTTTCTTCCGGAAGGCGACCGAAGAGGAACGCCCCAAGCCGACCCAGGAGTTGGTGGAATTGCGCACCGCGTTGCAAAAGGCCCAACTGCCGGAGGCGGTGGCCGCCGTTGCCATGAAGGAACTGGAACGGGTGGAAAAAACCGATGCCTCCGTCGCTGAATACACCATCGGCCTCAACTATCTCGATTACCTCTTCTCCCTCCCCTGGAATCGCTTCACGGAAGACAACCTGGACCTCAAACGGGCCGAGCACATCCTGGAAGCCGAGCACTATGGCCTGGGCCACGTCAAAGAGCGCATCCTCGAGTACCTGGCGGTCCGCACCCTGTGCAGCGTGCAAGCCTCCCAGGTCCTGGTGGTGGACGACGAAGAAATCGCCCGGACCAACCTGGAATATATCCTGCGGAAAGAAGGCCACCAGGTCACCACCGCAGCCAACGGCATCGAGGCCATGGAGAAGGTCAAGGCCCAGGAGTTCGACGTCATCCTCACGGACCTGAAGATGGAGAAAATGGACGGCATCCAGCTCCTGGAATCCGTCAAGCAGGTCTCGCCCCACACCGAAATCGTCATGGTCACCGGTTACGCCACGGTGAGTTCCGCGGTGGACGCCCTGAAAAAGGGGGCGGCCCACTACCTCTCCAAGCCCATCAAACTCGATGAACTCCGGGCCACGGTCCGGGAAATCATCGACAAAAAGCGCCATGTGCAAATGAACCGGGGACCCGTATTGTGCTTCGCCGGCCCCCCCGGCACCGGCAAGACCTCCATGGGCCAGGCCATCGCCGAGGCCCTGGAGCGCAAGTTCGTGCGCCTGTCCCTGGCGGGCCTGAGGGACGAAGCGGAACTCCGGGGCCACCGCCGCACCTACGTGGGGGCCATGCCCGGGCGGATCATCAACGAACTCAAGCGCCTGGAAGTCAAAAACCCGGTGTTCATGCTGGATGAAATCGACAAGATCGGCCAGGACTTCCGGGGCGACCCGGCCTCGGTGCTCCTGGAAATCCTGGACCCCCAGCAAAACCCCAATTTTGTGGACCACTACGTGGACGTGCCCTTCGACCTCTCCAGCGTCATGTTCATCACCACCGCCAACCTGGTGGAGAACCTGCCCGCCCCCCTCCTGGACCGTCTGGAGGTTATCTATTTCCCCGGCTACACCGAGCCTGAAAAAATCCAGATCGCCAAGCGCTTCCTGATCCCCCGCCAACTCCGGGAACACGCCTTGGGTCACCTGGGCATTGAATTTACCCCGGGCGCCATTGCCAAGATCATCCGGGGCTACACCCGGGAGGCCGGCCTCCGCAACCTGGACCGGGAAATGGCCATGATCTGCCGTAAGCTGGCCCGCATCTGCGTGCAGACCAAGGGGACTGCCGCGGTCAGCGTGGACGAAGACCTGGTGGAAAAGTTCCTGGGACCCCGGAAATTCAGCCACGAAGTGGCGGAGGCCGGTAATCAGGTGGGGGTGACCACGGGCCTGGTCTGGACCGAATTCGGCGGGGAAATCATCTTCGTGGAAGCCACCCGCATGAAGGGCCACAAGCAATTAATCCTTACCGGCTCCCTGGGCACCGTTCTCCAGGAGTCGGCCCAAACCGCCCTGTCCTATATCCGCAGCCACGCCGGGCAGTACGGCCTGGACCCGGACTTTTTCACCGAGAGCGACATCCATATCCACCTGCCCTCCGGGGCCATTCCCAAGGAAGGACCCTCCGCGGGGGTCACCATCGCCCTGGCCTTGCTGTCGCTGCTCACCGGCCGGCCCGCCCGCCGGGACGTGGCCCTCTCCGGGGAGCTGACCCTGTCCGGCCGCATCCTGCCGGTGAGCGGCGTCCGGGAAAAGGTTTTGGCGGCCCAGCGGGCCGGGGTCAGCGCGGTGGTCTTCCCCAAGGCCAACGAAGTGGATATCATCAACCTGGAAGACGAAGTCAAGGAGGGCCTCAACATCATCCTGGCGGAGGCCATCGAACCCCTGGTGGACCAGGTGCTGCTGGCGCAATAAGCAAGATCGCCGCGGCCTGAGCCGGACCTCCGGCTCACCCTGCGGCCAGCCGCTTCCCGGGGGCCCCGGGGCCTTACCTTCTCCGGGATAAGCTGCCTTCCTGCGGTTGGACGTCAACATGAGAACTTCCCTCCTCATTCCGGTTTACAACGGCGCCACCCACCTGGCGGAGTGCCTGGCCAGCACCACGGAGTTTGACGAGGTCATCCTCTGGGATGACGGCTCCACCGATGACTCTCTGGCTCTGGCCCGCCGCTTTCCCCATGTCCACACCATCCACAGTGAGAACCAGGGGGTGCAGCGCACCCGGAACCTGCTCTTCGAGGCCAGCACCGGTGAGGTGATTGCCTATCTGGACGCCGATGACTGCCGCCTTCCGGGGGCCCTGGCCGCGCACCTGCAAGCCCTGGGCGCCGCTGATGGGGTGTTCTCCCCGGTCCAGGTGCTGCAGGGCGACTCCCTGACCCTGTCCAAAACTTCCCCGGATTTGCTGGTCAATCTCCTGGTGGGCTTCGGCGGCCGCATCCAGACCGGGGGCCTGCTGTGGCGCCGCCGGGCCCTGGAAACGATCCGGCAGCGCTTCGGGGACCTCTGGCAGGAATCCCTCCCCCGCCGGGCCTCTTTTTTTGAGGGCTTTCTGGTGTTCCGGGCCTTGCAGGCCGATTGCCGCCTGGTGTTCTCCCCGGTTCCCGCCGCGGTCTATCGCGTCGACTGGAGTCCGGACCAGTTCACCGCGGATGCGGACGGCGTCTCCAGCGCAATCCTGACTCTTCTCAAAGAAGTCCGTGCCTGGATTGACAAAAAGAGCCGGGACCGGTAATCTCGAAGTACGCCGATGGACCTGAACGCCCGCCCTGGCGCGGGCCCCGGGAGCCACTCATTGCCATGCCACGGGTGCTGCTGATCCGAACCGAAACGGTCCTGGACGAAGGGATTCGGGCTGAGGACTCGACCTTCGAACACCTGGGACTGGGTTATCTCGCCTCCTACCTTGATAGCCACGGGTGCGCGGTGGACCTGGCCGATCTGGTCCTGGGTCCCATGACCCCCAAGGACGTCAGAGACCGGGTTGCCGCCGGCCTTTATGGACTCGTGGGGATCACGATTCCCTGGCAGCAAGCCATCGGCTCGGGTCTGGAACTAGCCCGGGAACTCAAACAGGCCCGGCCCGACGTCCATGTCTGTCTCGGCGGCCATTTTCCCACCGCGGCTCACGACCTGCTCTTGCGTGATTTTCCCCAAATCGATTCCGTGGTGCGCGGTGAAGGGGAAATTCCCCTTTTGGCCCTGACCTCCCGGATCATGAGCGGCCGGCCGCTTTCGGGGATTTCCGGTCTGACCTTCCGGCAGGCCGGCGCCGTGGTGGCCGAACCCCTGGCGGCGCCGGTGGCCGACCTGGACGTACTGCCCTTCCCCCGGCGCGACCTCATCCCCCCACGGTCCGGCAACCTGCAATACGCCGAAATCGTCTCCAGCCGGGGTTGTCAGTTTCATTGCAGCTATTGCAGTATTAGCAATTTTTATGGACAGGGCCTCTGGCGGGGCCGGGGCATTGCCAATATCGTGGCCGAAATGGCCGAAATCTATCACCGCCTTGGCTGTAAGGGCTTCTATTTCTCGGATGACAATTTCGTCCCCCCCGGTCCCGCGGGCCGGGAACGGGTGGAGGAATTCTGCCGGGCCCTTGAAGCCCGCGGCCTCACCGATCTGACCCTGGTGGCGATGCTGGCCCCCACCTGCATCACCGCACCCATTATCAGTCGTTTATATGGGGCGGGCCTGCGCAGCGTGTTGGTGGGCATGGAATCCGCCTCCCCGGCACAGCTCCGCCGGCTGCACAAGGCCACCACCCCGGCCGTCAACGCCAGGGCCTTGGAGGTGCTGAGCTCCCATGACCTCAAGATTTCCGTGGGCCTGATCATGTTTGACCCCGACTGCTCCCTGGCCGATATCCGGATGAACATCGACTTTTTGCGACCGCACGCCCACTATCTCATTTTCGAACCCCTCAACCGCCTCGACGTGTATACCGGGACCCCGGTTTACCATGACCTGGCCCGCCGGGGACGGCTCACCGGCACCTATCTCGATCCCCAGTATGAGTTTGCCGATCCCAAGGTGGCCTGGCTCTATGAGGTGTCCACCCGGCTGCTGCAAAGGTGGATGGGCCGGATTTCCGACCAGGCCCTCAATCTCGGAGAGGCCCATGATCGCCGCACCCTGGTACACCGCCGTTTCCGCCGCCAACAGATGCTGGGCTTCGTGCTGGATGTGCTAACCCGCCTGACGGATTTCGCCGAGCAGACCTCCTCGTTGCCGGCCGCGGCCGAGGCCGTGGCGCGTTTGGCCCCCACCGTTGAGGCCGGCTTTACCCATCTCCGGGATACCATGGAAACTGCTCAGGTTTAGTTTAAATGAATAAAAATGCAGGCCCGCAAAATTGTAGTCTTGACGGCTGCCGCCAACCGCGGCATAATGGGACCTACCATATCAGGAAAGGAGCCAGATTATGGGTGGATACAATCCCCGGAAAGCGGAAGTCGTGGAAGCCAGCATGCGCGAATTAACCGAACTCACCGAGAACCTGGAAAGCCAGGAGCAGGTTAAGGGGCAGGTGGATCAGGCCCTGGAAGTGCTGCAGGAACAACTGGCGGAACTTCAATAACCTGTAACTTTCCTGTAACCTCAGTCGTAGGTTTAGCCTGAAACTTTGGCATACCAACGGTTCCGGCGTCGGGAGGTCGGAAGCGGCACTAGAAGAATGCCCGCAAGGTTTCGGAACCGGCTCCCCGGTGTCAAGGGTGCGGCCCTCAGCGGTCCGCCCCTTCCTCTCCTCCCCCCCCGTGCTCCTTGGCGGCAACCCCTCGGAACCAGGGCACCCCTGCGTTGACTCCCCCTTAGAGGCGCGATGAACCGGAAACTGCGGCCATGCTACGACTTCGGCTGGACCTTCCGGCATGATTGGCTCAGGGACGGCCGGCCCTGGTTCATTCTGGACGCCCGGCAAACCGAGGCCCGAACCCAGCAATATAACCAGGACAAACTGCGCTACGTCCGCAAGCTGCTGCGCGGCGTCAGTAAGACCGCCTATTTACAGGATATTCTGGATCACGTCCTGGCCGGGGGCCTCACCGACCAGGACCGCATCGAGGCCATCGTGCGCTTCGTCCAGGAGGCCACCTGGCACAACCCCCTGGAAAGTCCCTTCGAGGCCGATGCCAAAACCATCGTCACCGCCGCCCATGAACTCCTGGAACTGCACGACGCCCGCTGCTGGCACACGGCGGAAATCCTGCGGCAACTGTTCCTTCAGGCCGGCTGGCCCGCCAGGATCACCTTCCTGCCCTCCCCCCAGAGCGCATCCGTCCAGGTGGTGACGGAAGTGCAGCACGACGGCGCCTGGCGCCTCACCGACGCCAATTATTTCAAGCAGGGGGTTATTCTGCGGCAACCCGACGGCGCCCTCCCCACCCTGGCGTGGTTGCGGCAGCAGCCTCATTACGCCGACCGTTTCCCGGGCGGCTGGATTTTCCCCCCCGAATATCTGGTGAACGCCGCCGGCCTGCCGGTGACGGGCCAGTTCCATCTCCCCTTTCCCGAGGCGGAAGACACCTGGGGGGCGGACTCCTACTATTGCTATTACCTGGGAGCGCCGGAAAGGTTCCCGCCCATCCGGCCGCCCCGGCTGGGGGCCGCAAAGCTCGGACCCGGCCGGGTTCTGGTCTCCTGGCAGCCCTCCCGG
>CAYNMI010000122.1:0-7496 GCA_964398095.1 uncultured Desulfobacca sp. | reverse complement strand
GGCGCCGCGGATTACCGGGCCCTGGCCGACGAGATCATCAGCCAAGAAGGGAGTTAAACGACATGGCCAAACGCAGCACCATTGGCGAAAATCCTCTGGATGCCGTTATCGCGGAAAATCCGCTGGATACCGTAGTTCCCGATCTCTCGGTGGTGGCCGGAACCGGGCGCAGGCAAACGGCGCCGGCCTTGCCCCCCGAGCTCCAAGAGCACTTGCAGGGACTGGAAGCCGGTCTCACGGCCCTGCGGACCGAGGTGGCGGGGCTCAAGGCCGCGGCGGGGGAGGCGGCCTCCTTGAAGGGCGCCCTCCAGGGATTGCCAGGCGAGTTGGCCGGACTGCGCCGGGAGGTCGAAGCACTCAAGACCGGGGTCCAGGCTGTCAAGGCGCTCCAGGACGAAGTGGCGCGGCTCAAGGATGAGCTGGCCCGGCTCCGGGCCAGCGCCGGGCCAGGCGACCTCCCCTTCTGGATGCGGGGCCGGAAGAAATAGGGAACCTGAGCCCCGGGGTTCAACCAACCTTTTTCCCCTGCCGTTCCCGGGCCGGCGGCGAGTTGTAAAGGTGCGGCCGCCCCGGCTGGGGCCCCGGGACCGGCGACGACGAACGAGGCCGCGCCCTGGCCGGCACGATGGACCCCCGGACCTTCAGCCTGCTTCGCCCGGCTGCCCTCTAAGAGTTTCTGGGGGAACGGCGCCGGGGCTCAGGCCTTAATAGACTACCACCTATTTTCATCCCTTCCGGGTAATCTCCCTCCTTGAGGCCCCGTTGCCCCTGTCCGGTCCCAAAGATTGCACCCCCAGCCGTTCCCATCTTCTGTGGGCCACATTGGCGTCATATCCGACCTGGCCCCAGAAGACCGCGTTATTCTCCATCCGGTGGTCCAAACTGCGCCTCCATGCCGGTCATTCTTGGGATAATTCCGGTTACTTAAAGCTTTAAAAGATTATAATAAATAACTTTCCCGATAAAGCGGCTCATATTTCTTTATTAGGGTCCATTGACAGACGTAACAGTAATGCTTAATTAAAAAACACCTCCCATATTTAACATAATGAAAAGAATGTAATTAGGCTCTCTGAATTATGCACTTTTGTTCCCGTTGCGGTTGTATTTCTTTCATGGAACGACTTGCCTGACCACCGTTTCCTTGCCGAGCTTGGCGGTGCCCGGGTGGTTGCAAACGGCGAGGATATCCCGGGGTTTCGGTAAATCGCTAAAAGTCTGTCCCTTCAGGGCTGAACGCCGTCTTCTAGACGCCAAGGATGGGTATGCAAGGTAACTGCGCAAGTGGTCTGGCCCCAAAAAAGTTTCTGCTCGAAAGGAACTCAGCCATGACTCCGTATGACATCGTGTTAGCGGACGATCATATGTTGGTTCGCCAGGGAATCAAAAAAATAATCCAGGAAGACGGTAATATGAGGGTGGTGGGCGAGGCCGGGGATGGCATAGAACTTTTGGAAATCCTGGAGACCTTGACCCCTGACCTGGTCATCCTGGACATTTCCATGCCGCGCCTTAGGGGGCTGGCGGCAGCTAAGAAGATTAAGCAACTCTACCCGGGCCTCAAAATGTTGATCCTCAGTATGCACCGGAGTAAAGAGTACCTGTACCAGGCGTTGGCGATCGGCGTGAATGGCTATCTCCTGAAAGAAGATGCCGATGTGTCGCTGTTCACCGCCATCGAGACGGTGCGCCAGGGTAAGACCTTCATATCCTCTCTTCTGAAAGAATAATGATGCATTGTTTAATATAATTCACCGATTACATCTTTTTAACTTTTATTGCCTTTTTAATCTTCCATTTTACTCATTAACGCCAGGAAATAGGACGTTCCGGATTATTGCTTGGGGGAACCGGCGGTTCCTGGTCTGAAATATTGACCAGGGAATGCCAGGGGCAGCCCGAGTTCCAACCAAGATGCGGCTCGGCGTGGTCGTCTTCCCATCGGGCAGAGTCGCCAATCAGACGCGGGCCTGCCTCTCCTCTCCCCGCAGCCAGTCCCTTTCAAGGGTGTCTGTCGTCACCCTGGCTTCTTCCCCAACTAACCCGAGAGCAGTTTTTCCCTTCGTATTTTGCTCTAAATATGCTTATAATTATAATTTCCTAAAATTTTAATGCCCTGGGGCCAGGGGCCATCTATGGCAAGAACGGGTGGCCGGCCCTGGGCCTAGAGAATGGTTCAGGTAAAGACTTATGTCAGAGTTGTTGACCGGACGCGCCGGGGAGCGCCGGCTCTTCTTGGGGAATGAGGCCATTGTCCGGGGCGCCCTGGAAGCCGGGGTGGCCCTGGTGACCACCTACCCCGGGACTCCCGCCTCGGAGATCGGCGACCGGTGTTACGAGATTGCCCGGCAGACCGACCTCCGGTTCGAATTCTCCACCAATGAAAAGGTGGCCCTTGAAGTGGCCGCGGGCGCCGCGGCCTGCGGCTGGCGGGTGCTGTGCGCCATGAAACACGTGGGCCTCAATGTGGCCGCCGACGCCCTCATGACCCTGGCCTACGTGGGGGTCCAGGGGGGCATGGTGATTATCAGCGCCGACGACCCCGCCCTCTTCTCCAGTCAGAACGAGCAGGACAATCGCTATTACGCCAAGATGGCGGGCCTGCCCATGCTGGAGCCGGCCACTCCCGAAGAAGCCCATGTCATGACCCGGGCGGCCTTTGCCCTCTCCGAGGACCTCAAGGTCCCGGTGCTGCTGCGCACCACCACCCGGGTGAACCATACCCGGGGGCCCGTGACCCTGGGAGCGCTGGCGGCCCGGCCGGGGCTCGGGCGGTTTCACAAAGACCCCTTTCGCCAGGTCATGGTGCCCGCGGTGGCCCGCCAGGCCCATGTGCGCCTTTTGGCCGCAGAAGACCAGGCCCGGGACCGGGCCGAGACTTCGCCCTTCAACGACATCAGTGGCCGCGGCACCTGGGGCATGGTTACCAGCGGCGTGGCCGCCACCTATGTGGCGGATGCCCTCCAGGAACTGGGCCTGGCCGATAAAGTCAGGCTGCTCAAGTTGGGGTTCACCCATCCCCTGCCCGAGACCTTGCTGGGGGATTTTCTGGCGCCGCTTTCGAAGGTGCTGGTGGTGGAGGAACTGGAGCCCTACCTGGAAGAGGGCCTCAAGGCCGTGGCCCAGGCCCGGGGGCTCACCCTGACCATCCGGGGCAAAGGCCCGGGGCTCTTTTCCCGCCTCTACGAGTACCACCCGGCCCTGGTGCGGGAGGTCATCGCCCGGTTTTTCGAGGTATCCTCGGAGGCGCCGTCTCCACCGGCCCCGGAGAAGGTCCTGGGCCAGCCCCTGCCGGACCGCCCCCCCAATCTCTGCCCCGGGTGCCCGCACCGGGCCACCTATTACGCCGTGAAGATCGCCCTCAAGGACTTGGGGGTGGAAGGAATTTTCCCCACGGACATCGGCTGCTACACCCTGGGTTTGCTGCCGCCCTTGTCCATGGCGGATTTTCTCATCTGTATGGGCTCGTCCATCAGCACCGCCGCGGGGATTTCCCGGGCCACGGGCCAGAAGGTGGTGGCTTTCATCGGGGATTCCACCTTCTTTCACGCCGGGCTCCCGGCCCTGGTCAGCGCGGTGCACAACCGCCACGATTTTCTCCTGGTCATCCTGGATAACGGCACCACGGCCATGACCGGCCACCAGCCCCACCCCGGCGTCAGCCTCATGCCCCCGGGCTATCCCGGCGAGCACGTGCCCATCCAACGGGTGGTCAAGGCCCTGGGAGTTGAACAACTCTGGGTGATCAATCCCTTTAAGTATAAGGAAAGCCTGGCGGCCACCAAGGAGGCCCTGACGGCCGGGGGCGTCCGGGTGCTCATTTCCCAGGCCCCTTGCCACCTTTACGCCCAGCGGATTACCGGCAAACGGCGCCCGGCCCGCTTCCAGGTGACCCAGGAATGCGGCGCCTGCCGGGACTGCCTGGATAATTTCGGCTGCCCGGCCATGTACCTGGAGGGGGGGCAAGAGGGCCGCCTGCAGATCGACCCGGACCTGTGCACCGGCTGCGCCTTCTGCGTCCAGTGGTGCGACCATATCCGGCCGGTGGGGGCGAAAGGATAGGAAGGATTGGCGGGGAGGGCTGGGGGAAGACGATTCCCCCACTCTCCCAGCCCCCTGAACCGGTGGCACCGGTGTCCCGCCGGTGCATAATAGCGGGCAGTGCCCGCCCTATGATTGAACAAGGTTAAGCAATGGCTTCTACCGAAAACCGAAAACCGAAAACCGAAAACCCCCCAAAAAACCTCCGCATTTTCCTCACCGGTGTCGGGGGCCAGGGGACGCTTCTGGCCAGCCGCCTCTTGGGAGAGGCGGCCCTGGCGGCGGGTTACAACCCCCTGGTGAGCGAGACCCACGGCATGGCCCAACGGGGCGGCATCGTGGTCTCCACCGTGGTATTGGGGAATCTTAAAAGTCCGCTGATTTCCCCCGGCGAAGCTGACGTCGTCCTGGGGTTCGAGGCCCTGGAGGCCTTCCGGGCCCTGGACCGCTGTCATGCCCGGACCCTGGTGATCGCCAATACCGCCACCCTGGTGCCCTATCCCGTGGCCATCGGCCAGGCCAAGTATCCCCCGGTGGAGGATATGTTCCGGCGCTTGGCGGAGCAGGTGGGGGCGCTCTTGGCCTTTGACGCCGGCGCCCTGGCCCGGCAGGCCGGCAGCCCCCTGGCGGTCAACATGGTCCTGTTGGGGGCCCTGGCCGCCACCGATTACCTGCCCATTGCCGCGGCGGACCTCCTGGCGCTGATCCGCACCCGCACCAAGGAAAAGTTTTTGGCCTCGAATCTTCAGGCCTTTGAGTTGGGGGCGGCCGCGGCCCGGGAACCCCGTAACTGGCAGCGGCGGTAATTTCGGGGAGGAGCCGGCGGGGAGATTTTCGCAAAAGGCCGGTCATTAGGATAGCGCTTCGTTAATAAGTTGGCATTAAAGGCAGTAAAGTCCCCCTTTGAAAAAGGGGGATTTAGGGGGATTTAAAGGGGTTACTTAAAATCCCCCCTGCCCCCCTTTAGAAAAGGGGGGGGTTAAGAAACCGCGGTTTTAATTTTAGAGCAATTATGAGGCATCAACTATCTGGCCAACTTCATAAGCCTTGTTCATGATGGGAAAGAAACCGGCAACTTCTCCGCGGCGCCGCCCTTATCGCCAGTTGCCCCATACCGCGGACCTGGCTTGGCGCCTGTGGGGCGCCAGTCTCCCGGAGCTCTTTGAAAACGCCGGCCGCGCCCTGAGCGCCACTCTGACCGACCGGCGATATCTGCGGCGCCGGGCCACCCGGGAGGTGAGCCTGACCGCCGGCGACCGGGAGGCCCTCCTGGTTGACTGGCTCAACCACCTGCTTTATCTTTTTGATATAGATGGTTTTTTGGGCCGGGACTTCCAGGTGGCCTTGCCCAGCCCCCAGCGGCTGGAAGCCCGGGTGGAGGGGGAAATCTTCGATCCCGCCCGCCACCCCGAGGGCACCGCGGTCAAGGCCGCGACCTTTCATCAGTTGAGCATCGGGCCGGTCCCGGACGGCTGGCAGGCCACGGTGGTCCTGGACCTGTGAGGCATTGCAAATTTATGCAGAAGCAAGAGTCAAGACCATCACTGCTCACTGCTCACTGCTCACTGCTTACTGATTTATGATACGGCTGCGGCAAATCGACGCCTACCGCTGGGAGATACCCCGGGAAGGCAAGATGCGCACCCGGGGCCTTATCTTCTGCTCCCAGGAGATGCTCCCGGTGATCCAGGAGGACCAGAGCCTCCAGCAGGTGGCCAACGTGGCCACCCTGCCGGGGATCGTGGGCCCCTCCCTGGCCATGCCCGACATCCACTGGGGCTACGGCTTCGCCATCGGCGGCGTGGCGGCCTTCGACCTGGCCGACGGCGTCGTCTCCCCCGGCGGGGTGGGCTATGACATCAACTGCGGCGTGCGCCTGCTGCGCACCCAACTGACCCGGGAGCAGGTGGAGCCCCGCATGGAGGCCCTGGTGAACGCCCTGTTCACCAACATTCCCTCCGGGCTGGGGTCCCGCCGCAAGGACATCAAGCTCACCGGCTCCGCCTTGAAGAAGGTGCTCAAGGACGGCTGCCGCTGGGCGGTTAAAGAAGGCTTCGGGGAGGCCTCGGATTTGGCGCATATCGAGGCCGGGGGCAAGATCGAGGGCGCCGACCCCGAGGCGGTTTCGGACTTCGCCCTGAACCGGGGCAAGGACCAGTTGGGCACCCTGGGGTCCGGCAACCATTTCGTCGAAGTGGGTTATGTCGATGAGATTTACGATACGTCCCTGGCCGCGCAGTTGGGGCTTTTTCAGGGCCGGGTGACGGCCATCGTCCACACCGGCTCCCGGGGGCTGGGGCACCAGGTGTGCGACGACTACATCAAGGTGATGCTCAAGGCCAGCGCCAAATACGGCATTGAGCTGCCGGACCGCCAGCTCTGCTGCGCCCCCATCGGCTCCCCGGAGGGCCAACAGTACCTGGCGGCCATGGCCGGGGCGGCCAATTTCGCCTTTGCCAACCGGCAGATGATCACCCACTGGGTGCGGCAGAGTTTCGAGCAGGTCCTGGAGATGGGCCCCCGGGATCTGGGGCTGGAACTGGTTTACGATGTAGCCCACAACATCGCCAAGCTCGAGACCCACACGGTGGAGGGCAAACCCCGGAAGCTCTGCATCCACCGCAAGGGCGCTACCCGGGCCTTTCCGCCCCACCACCCGGAGGTGCCGGAGGCCTACCGGGAGACCGGCCAGCCGGTGCTCATTCCTGGGGACATGGGGCGTTATTCTTTCGTTTTAGTGGGGACCGAGAAGGCCCTCACCGAAACCTTCGGCAGCACCTGCCACGGGGCGGGGCGGAAAATGTCCCGGCACCAGGCCAAGAAGGCGGCCCGGGGGCGTTTTATCCTCAAGGAACTGGCCGAGAAAGGCATCATCGTCCGGGGCGCCGGCCGGGGCACCATCGACGAAGAGATTTCCGAGGCCTATAAGGATGTTTCGGCCGTGGTGGACGTGGTCCACGGCGCCGGGATTTCTCAGAAAGTGGCCAAGCTCAAACCCCTGGGAGTGATTAAGGGGTAACTTCTAGGGCGGCCTGTGGCCGCCTGGAGGAATGGCAGGCCCAGCCCGCCCATATAACGCGCTTAAAGGATAGTTTTCGGTTTTCTGCGGTTTTCTGGTATAACAAGGGTACAAATTTACCGCCGGGACCAGGTCACCCCGAGCGCCAATGAAGGGCCTGGATTTTTCGCCGCTTTGCGGCTCAGAATGACAGTTTCTAACCGAAAACAGAAAACAGAAAACGGAAAACAGTCTCTCATATGTTTGACCGACTCTCCGACAAATTAAACGCGGTCTTTAAAAAGCTCAAAGGCCGGGGCAAGCTCAACGAGGCCGACGTCAATGAGGCCATGCGCGAGGTGCGCCTGAGCCTACTCGAAGCCGACGTCAACTATAAGGTCACCAAGGCCTTCATCGAGCGCATCAAAGGCCGGGCCGTGGGCGAAGAGGTCATGCG
>CAYNMI010000121.1:0-7532 GCA_964398095.1 uncultured Desulfobacca sp. | reverse complement strand
AAGCCGGTGCAAGACCGGCGCGGTCCCGCCGCTGTAACCGGGGACGAAACCTGCAACCAGCCACTATCCTTTCTTAAAAGGACGGGAAGGCGCAGGGATTAGGACGATCCGGAAGTCAGAAGACCTGCCTGTAAGCTGCCGGTTTTCCCAACGAGGCATTGGGGGGATCGCGGCGTGCGGCAAGATGGCAAATTTCCGCCGCCAAACCAGGGATCAAGCAAACTGGGTGCAATCCTTGGGTCCACACGGGCTCAAGGATTTTTTTTTGTCCGCGTGGATCATGCCTCGGGGAGCCTGGCGCTCCCTGATCTCATTTTTCTGGAGGGCATGATGACGCAGGGAGTAATCATTTATTTACTGGGCGAGGGGGAACCGCCGGCCGGTCTGCAAACCGGGGTCCACTATCAGGGACTGCGCCAGTCCGGCGGCCCCATGGAAGTTGTGGTCTCACAGCCCGGCATCCTCGAACTGGATGACGCCTGGCATTTTCTCTTGAGCCGGGGCTGTGAACCGATCCACCTCTTGGTAACCATGACGGAGCCCGGCCGTCTGCGTCCCCTCTATCCCCTGGTGCGTCTCACCGGCATAAGCCGGATGGTGGAGGACCCGGCCACCGCCTCCTTACCGGGGAGGGTGCTCCATTGAAAAAGCTGGTCTTCTCTGGCGCGTGTCTGGCTTGGTTCTCGGTTTGCATCGGCCTGGCGCCCCTCTGGGCGCAGGCGGCTGACAACCAGGGGGTGCAGGTATTAAAAGAAATAGCCATAACTGCCACCGGGACGGAGGTGCCGATGAAAGAAAACAGCTCCTCCACGACGATTATTACCCAGCCACAGATTGAGGCCCGGCAAGACGCCCGGGTGGAGAAATTTCTCCAGGATGTCCCCGGGGCCATCATCTCCCAATCCGGCGGCCGGGGCGGCTTGACTGACCTTTACATCCGGGGCGGCAACAGCAACATGAACCTGGTCATGCTCAATGGCTTTCGCCTCAATGATACCGGCGGGGCCTTTGACTTCAATAAATTGACGGTGGATAACATCAACCGCATTGAAGTGGTGCGGGGACCCATGAGCTCGCTCTATGGGAATGACGCCATGACCGGGGTGATCAATCTGTTCACCCGCCAGGGGCAGGGACCGGCCAGGCTTACCATGACCAGCCTGTGGGGGGGCCACGCCGAGGGTCATAGCCCCAATAACCTCGTCGCTGAACAGCGGGTCAATTTCGAGGGCGCCTGGCGTAAGTTTTCCTATTCCATGGCCTACGGCCGCTATGATGACTCCGGAATCCTGCCCATCAACAATCGCTTTGCCAGCAATGTGGTGAATTCCCGCTTCGATCTGGAACCCTCGGATAAGCTGAAGCTCACCCTGATAAATTATTATGTGGACACCTATTATGGTTTCCCCACCAGCAGCGGCGACCGCTTCGATGCCAAATGTTTCGGCGGTAACGGCCTGGACCCCGACCAGAATCAAAAAGCGTCCACGATGCTCACGGGTTTGACCGGAAAATTCTGGCCGGTTGCCTGGTGGGAAAATGAACTGAAGCTGGGATTCCTGAATCTCGATTCCCGGTATAACAATCCCGCCAACCCCTGGTACGTAAACTTTCAAACTACCAACTACTTTAGCCGGGATATGGAAAAACAATGGTCTTTGAATTACCGGTCCAATTTTCATTTCGGGTCTAAAGAAACCCTGGCCTCCACCACCACAGCAGGGGTGGAGATGCTCCATAGCCAGTATAAAGGCTGGAGCAATAGTTGGGACTGGAATATCAATCAATACCGCGACAGCATGAATAAAGCCCGCCGGGGCAGTTTTTCCTGGTACCTCCAGGAGCAGGTGGGGTTGTGGAATCGCCTGTTCCTGACCGGGGGCGGGAGCCTCGAAGACAACCGCGCCTTTCAGAAGCTGGAATTCTGTCCCCGGGCCTCAGCCGCCCTGCGGTTCCCGGAAACCGACACCACCTTGCGGGCCGCGGGCGGCAAAGCGGTGAAGGCGCCCTCATTTCTGGAAACCAATTCTCTCAACCCCTTTTATCTCGGTAATTCTCAACTCAAGCCGGAACAGAACGTCAGTTGGGAGGTGGGCTTTGACCAATGGCTGTGGAAGGACCGGGTCCGTGGCGGACTCACGTATTTCGAGAACCATTTCACCGATATGATCCAATGGGCCCAGACAAGTTTGACTGGGGGCAGTTATTTTAATGTTGCCGCGGCCCGCACCAAGGGCTTTGAACTCTACCTCCAAACGAAACCCTTTAAAGGGTTCTCCATGCGTACTGCCTACACCTATCTAACCCAGCTCAAGGTGCTGGATGATGGGGATGTAGTAAACATCGGCATCATCACCGGCCAGAATCTGTTGCGCCGGCCCCGGCAGTCCTGGAATTTTGATTTAAACTACGTCCACGGCCCCCTGGAAGTGAATTTCCACGGGCTGTACGTCGGGGCCCGGGCCGACTTTCGACCCTCCAGTTTCGCCCCTTACTATGCCACCCGGGTGACCAACGGCGGGTTTTTCACCGCCGATCTGGCGGCCTACTATACGGTGATCCAGAACTGGAGCCATGTTAAGCGCCTGCAACTCATGCTCCGGGCCACGAATCTCTTCGATAAGAACTATGAAGAGGTGTTTGGCTATTCCTCCCCCCGGTTTCAGATTATCGGCGGCCTCAGGCTGAAGATATGAGGCTGGAGGGGCGCAGGATGAAGCTCTGGAAGAACTCGGGAAAAATCATCTTGATTGCCGGCCTGGGGCTCCTGGCGGCCCTGGCGCCCCGGCCGGCCCTGGCTGGGGTCCAGGTTGACCAGTTGGGACGCCGGGTCCAGGTTCCGGCTGCACCGCAGCGCCTGGTTACCATGGCCGCCAGCCTCACCGAAATGGTCTTCGCCCTGGGGTTGGGCTCCCGGCTGGTCGGGGTCGAGCAGTTCAGCGATTATCCCCCTGCGGCCCGGAAATTGCCCAAAATAGGCTCATATATCACCCCTGATCTGGAAAGGATCGTGGCGTTGCGCCCCGACCTCTGTCTGGCCATCAAGGACGGCAATCCCCGCCAGGTGGTGGATCGCCTGCAAACCTTGGGCATTCCGGTCTATGTCGTGGATCCCCGCAACCTGCCGGGCGTGATTGCCACCCTTAAGACAATCGGCCACCTCTTGGGCGCCGGCGTCAAAGCCGATGCCCTCGCCGCGGCCCTCAGCCGCCGCTATCAACGCATCAAAGACCTCGCCGCCCGGGTGAGACACCGGCCCCGGGTCTTTTTCCAAATCGGCCTCTCGCCCATCGTTTCCGCGGGCTCCCACACTTTTCTGGACGAATTGATCACCACCGCCGGGGGCCTGAACCTGGCGGCGGGCCAAACTCCGTATCCCCGTTTTTCCCGGGAACAGGTTTTGGCCCTGCAACCGGAGGTCATTATCATCACCTCCATGGCCCGGGGAGGCGCCTTTGAGCAGGTCAAGGCCGGCTGGGAGCGCTGGCAGAATTTACCGGCCGCCCGTAACCACCGCATCTTTCTGGTGGATTCCGACCTGGTGGATCGTCCCTCTCCCCGCCTGCTAAACGGCCTGGAATTGCTCTTCCGCCTGATCCATCCTGAGTTGGCGGACAAACTGCCATGAGCTGGAACTCCCTGCCCTTGGGACGGCGTTTGCTGTGGGTGGCGCTTCTGGGGGCCCTGCTGTTGGGATTCAGTGTGGCCCTGGGGCTGAGTTTGGGCTCCACCCCGGCCGGCTGGCGCCGGAATCTGGCGGCGCTCCTGGGCCGGAGCGGCCCGAAGGACATCCTGACCACCATTATCTGGCAGATTCGCGGGCCCCGGGTCCTCGTGGCGGGCCTGGTGGGGGCTACCCTATCCCTGGGAGGCCTGGTTTTTCAAGCCCTGCTGCGCAATCCCCTGGCCGACCCCTATATCCTGGGGATTTCCGGCGGCTCCGCGGTGGGGGCCATCCTGGGATTGCTGGCGGGGTGGGCCCCCTTTCCCGGCGTGGCCTTCCTGGCCTTTCTGGGAAGCATGAGCACCCTGTTTCTGGTCCTGGTAATCACCGCCGGGGAGCCGGGAGGCCGGAAAGGTTCCCTGCTCCTCGCCGGCGTCATGGTGAACGCCTTCTGCTCCGCGGTGATCATCTTCCTGGTGTCCATCACCCAGGATGCCCGTCTGCACAGCATGCTCTACTGGCTCATGGGCGACTTGTCCATGGCCGCTCCCGGCCAGGCAACCACGTTGATCTATCTCCTGCTGCCCTGCTTTCTGGTGATCCTCTGCCTGGCCCGCCCCCTGAATCTCCTGCTCATGGGGGAAGAGACGGCCCTGTACCTGGGCCTGAACGTGGCCGTGACCTCCCGGGTCCTGCTCATCGTCACTTCCTTGATGGTGAGCCTGGCGGTCTGCCAATCCGGCCTGGTGGGATTCGTGGGGCTGGTCGTCCCCCATATGTTCCGGCTCGTGCTGGGGCCGGACCACCGGCTCCTCATTCCCGCCTGTCTCCTGGGAGGGGGGAGTTACCTGATCCTGTGCGACCTGATTTCCCGGGTGCTGCCTGCCCAGGGGCAGATGCCCGTGGGGGTGATTACCGCTATCGTCGGGGCGCCGCTGTTTATTCTCCTGCTCATGAGGTCCAGGCAATGACTCCCGCAGTGCTGGTCAAACACCTCCGGGTGGCCTACGGCCGGCAGCCGGTCCTCCGGGACCTCTCCTTCGAGGTGCCGGCAGGGGCCTTTTTCATCATCATCGGACCCAACAGCTCCGGGAAGACCACCCTCTTGCGGGCCCTGGCCGGGGCCGTGGCCGCCCAACAGGGACAGGTGGAGGTCTGGGGTACCCCGGTAAGTCAGTTTTCCCCAAAGGCCCTGGCCCGCCTCGTGGCGGTCGTGCCCCAACGGGTGGCCACGGAGATTCCCTTCACCGTCCAGGAAGTGGTGCTCATGGGGCGCTCACCGCACGTGGGCTGGCTGGGTCTGGAACAGCCCCGGGACCTGCAACTGGCCAGGGAGGCCATGGTCTTTACCAACGTGGACCACCTGGCCCAACGGCCCTTGCCGCAACTCAGCGGCGGGGAATTGCAGCGGGTGATCATCGCCCGGGCCATCTGCCAACAGCCGCGCCTGCTCTTGCTGGACGAGCCCACTGCGGCCCTGGACCCGGCTCATCAGGTGAACCTCATGGACCTGATGGCGCAGTTAAAAAAAGAACTGGGCCTGACGGTGGTCATGGTTTCCCACGATCTGAATCTGGCCGCCATGTACGGCGAACAACTGCTCCTCATGCAAGAGGGCAAATCCATCCATTCCGGGCCACCCGTGGAAGTGCTGACTTATGAGAAGCTGGAGCAGGCTTACGGCTGTCCCATGCTGGTGGATGAAAACCCCCTGGGCCGGGTGCCCCGGGTCACCCTGGTGCCCAAGAGATTTCTCGGCGCACCCTTTTAATCTAGGCAGCCGGTTTATTCGGGAGGTTACATGGACATTACCAAGGCTTTGCTCAATATGGCCCTGGGCGGCAGCGCCTGGGTGCTGTGGCTCTTAGCGGCGTTGAGTGTGCTTTCTCTGGCGCTCATCTTCGACAAGGCCCTGACTTTTTATCGTTACCGCTTCGATCTCGAGCCCTTTGTGGCCGATATTGAACCGTTATTGCGTCAACATGACTGGCCCCGGGTCATGAACCGTTGTGAGGCGGCATCCGGCCTGGAAGCCCGGGTATTGTTGGCCGGCCTGCGGGAAATCTCCCGGGGCAAGGCCGCGGTCCAAGACCTCATGGAGGGCGAGCGGATCCGGGTGGGGCTCTTCCTGGGGCGGCGCTTGAGTTTCCTGGGCACCCTGGGAGCCAATGCGCCCTTCATCGGCCTGTTCGGCACCGTCCTGGGGATTATTCATTCCTTTAAAGACCTGGCCTTAACCGCAGGGGGCGGCGGCCCTGCGGTGATGGCCGGCATCGCCGAGGCCCTGGTGGCTACCGCAATCGGTCTGCTGGTGGCTATTCCCGCGGTGATAATGTTCAACTTTTTTCATCGCCGCCTCCATGTGGTCCAGGAGCGTTGCCGTTTTCTGGAGCAACTGCTGTTGGGCCGCCTGGACGGCGCGGCCGGCCGCGGGGCAAGCTCCGCTGCCGATAAAGACCTCGTCTACTCCGTCCGGCAGGCCGGGAGAACGCTATGAAAGGCAACATTCACGGGCCTATCACCGAAATTAACATGACCCCCTTCGTGGACATCGTTCTGGTCATCCTCATTGTGTTCCTCCTGACGGCCACGGTAATGATGCCCCGGACCTTCGCCATTGCCTTGCCCAAGGCCACCCGGGCCGACAAGCTGGCAAGCGTCCCCATCATCATCAGCATCACCCGGGAAGGCCAAATCGCCGTCAATGGGGTCAGGCTGAAGCAGGACAGCGACTTCGAAAAGGTCTTTACCGCCCAAGAGCGCGGCAAGGAGCCTCAAGCCATCATCGCCGCGGACCGGGAGAGCCGGCATGGCCGGCTCATTGAGGTGATCGATCGCCTCCGGGGGCTGAAGGTGCAACGCATCGGCATCGAGGTGGATCAAAAGTAGCGTATGGAATGCGGTGACCAAAGCTGGAACGGTCCCGGGAAACCCCGGGAAACCTGGGCCTGGGCGATCCTGGGCTCCCTGGCGGTCCACGGCCTGATCCTGGCGGTGCTGCTGGCCGCGTTGCGGAACCCTCCGCCCCCCCGCCGGCTGGTGGTGCCGGTGGAAGCTGTTACCCTGGTGCCTTTTAAGACCGGGCCGTCCGGGGATGGCGGCACCCGGCCCGCGTCCGTGACCCGGCCGGAGCCGGTCCCCCCTAAAAAGGCGGCTCCGCGGGTGTGTCCCCCGCCCAAACCCCGGGTCAAACCCAGACCCCGGCCCAAAGTCAAGCCGGCCCCGCCGCCGGCACCCGCTAAGGCGCCGGTGATCCCTACTCCCGCCCCGCCTGCCGCCCGCACCCGGCCCCACGCCGCGCCTGCCGCGGCAACCACCAGCCGGGCCGGCGCTCCGGAGGCCGCCGCCGGCGGCTCGGGCGCGGGCCAGGGTGGCCGGGCTGGGGGCCGCGGCGCCGGCTCCGGGATGGGTTCCGGCCAGGGACGGGGTTCCGGCTCGGCCCTGTCCGGCTATCTGCGGGAAATCCGCCGGCTCCTGGAACAACACCAGGACTACCCCTGGATGGCCCGCCGCCGCAATCTCCAGGGGGTGGTGGCGGTGGTGTTTACCATCGGCTCCCGGGGCCAGATTGAATCGGCCCGGATCAGCCGCTCCTCAGGTCATGCCCTCCTCGATGCGGCGGCCCGGGATACCATCCGCCGGATCGGGCAGTTCCCGCCTTTTCCCGCCGCCCTGCACCGCCAGAAGTTGACCATTGAGGTCCCCCTGGCGTTTCGTCTGAGCCATGAGTAGTTGGTCATCTAAAAGAGAAATCCCCACGGAAAATTTCCCCGGACATCCTGCCTGCCTATTGAGAATGTATCTGGCAAACTTATAGCCTTTGCCATAAATTCTTTCACCTTGGAGGCTCTCAAATCCCCCTAAATCC
>CAYNMI010000120.1:0-7551 GCA_964398095.1 uncultured Desulfobacca sp. | reverse complement strand
TTTCCGTTGAGTTTGAGTTTTGATTTAAGCCGTTATCTCATCAAGAAGCGCCTCCTGGGGGAGGAAAAATTTCCCCTGGTCCTGATGCTGGAGCCCACGCATCAGTGCAATCTGGCCTGCCAGGGCTGCGGCCGCATCCAGGAGTATCGGGAGACGCTGGGGAAATCTCTCACCCTGGAAGAGTGCATTGGGGCCGTGGAGGAATGCGGCGCGCCGGTGGTCACCGTCACCGGGGGCGAGCCCCTGATCTACCCGCCGGTCTTTGAGCTGGTGCAGGAGCTGGTGCACCGCCACAAGCACATCTACCTCTGCTCCAACGCGATTTTGCTGGAAAAATCCCTGTCCCGGCTGCCCCACTCCGAGCGTCTGACCCTGAGCCTGCACGTGGACGGCCTGGCCCCCACCCATGACCGTGTTTTGGGACGGCAGGGGCTGTTCAATCTGGCCATCCAGGCCATCAAGGCGGCCAAGGCGCAGGGATTCCGGGTCTGCACCAACACCACCATCTACAAGGAGACCGATCTCCAGGAGATCGAGATTCTGTTTTCCTACCTGGGCCACATCGGGGTGGACGGTCTTTTGGTGTCTCCGGCCTTCAGCTTCGCGGGGGTCAAGGATGAGCTGTTTCTGAGCCGGGAGGAGATCAGGGCCAAGTTCAGCCGCTTAACCGCCAACGGCCATAATTTTAAGTTTTTCAGCACGCCGCTCTATCTGAGCTTTCTCCGGGGGGAACGGGAATACGAATGCACGCCCTGGGCCAACCCCACCCGCAATCCCCTGGGGTGGCGGTCCCCCTGTTATCAGATTGCGGACACCCACTACCCCACCTTCGCCGATCTGATGGCAAAGACCCGCTGGGAGGACTACGGGGTGGGCCGGGACCCCCGCTGCGCCCAGTGCATGATGCATTCGGGGTTTGAACCCACGGTGGTGCGGCAGATGGGCGGCCTGGCGGACATCTGGACCATGTTCCGGTGGAATCTTAGTTGATGGCCTTGCAGGGCATTTTTCCAGGAGGGGGCCGGGGCGGGGGCCGCTGACCCCCTCCTGCAACGATAACTCATGGTGGAACGCCCCCCAAGCCCGCCTGCCGGCGATTTTCGGCTGCTGAACGGCGCCACCCTGGCGCTGGTCTGTCTCGGACTCTACCTGCCGATTTTCTGGCAACTGCCCCTCTGGCGCTCCGAGGCCATGTACGCCCTGATCCCCAAGGAGATGCTGGCCGCGGGCTCCTGGCTGACCCCCACCCTGAACGGGACGCACTACCTGGACAAACCTCAACTGCTCTACTGGCTCAATATGTTGAGCTACAAAGTGCTGGGGGTCTCGGAATGGAGCGCGCGGGTGCCCACCCTGGCCATGGTGGTGGGGGAAGTCTGGCTGACCTATCTCATCGGCCGGCGTCTGCTGGGGCAAGTGGCCGCCTGGCTGGGCGGGTTCATCCTCCTCACCGGCATCGGCTTTTTCGTCCTGCACTTGCAGATTCTCACGGACCACCTGGTCACCCTGTCTTTGCTGGCGGCCTTGTATAGTCTCTTGCGCTGGCAGGAGGAACCGGGGCGGCGCTGGACGGCGCTGTTCTTTCTGGCCCTGGTGGCGGGCTTTCTCAGCAAAGGGTTCATCGGCATCGTCTTTCCCGGAATGATCGGCCTCTTCTATGCCTGGCAGCAGCGGGACCGCCGGTTGTTGCGGCTGTTGTTCTCTCCCTGGGGGATCGGCCTGGGAGTCACAGTCCTGATTCTTTGGGGCGTGGGCACGGAGCTGGCCAATCCGGGCTTTCTCAAGTTCCAGATCGTCAATGAACAGATCATGCGATTTCTGGGGCGGCGGCAGCCCCCGGACGTCAACTCCTTTACCATCGCGGGGTTCTGGCTGTTTCTGGGGATTTGGATGATGCCCTGGACCTTTATCCTGCCGGAGGGACTGTACCGGTTCTGGCAGGCCACCCGGTCCGGCGGGGCCTTAAGGCCCGGGGGGCGCTTGCTGCTCATCTGGCCATTGGTGATCCTGGTTTTTTTCACGGTGTCTGATAGCCGCATCGAATATTATTCCCTGCCGGCCTTTCCGGCGCTGGCCCTGGTCCTGGGGTGGCGGGTGAAACGCTATCTGGAGACCCCGGGGGACCGGGTCATCCCGTGGACCCTGGTGGCCCTGGGCCTTTTAGGTCTGTCGCTGCTGGTGCTGCTGCCCTACCTGCAGCAGGTCTGCGTGGCCAACCGCCGGGAATTCATCGGCATGGTCACGTGCATCTCTCCCGTAGCCTGGCGGGCCACCTGGTTCATTCCGGCCGCGGCCCTGGCGGGGGTGGCGGCGGCCTGGCTGGGACGCCGGCGCCTGGCGGTGGCCAGTTATGGCGTCCTGGCGGTGGGGATCGCGATCCTCACCTTCCAGACCATGATGGCCCTGTCGCCGGCGCTGAGTGATAAGGGGGCGGGGGATTATATCCGGCGGGCGGCGTCTCCCCAGGATATCGTGATCATGGGTCCCATCGAAGAGTTTGAATACGGGGCCTCCCTGGAATATTACTCGCAGCACCATATCCTCATGGTCAAGGGCCACGGCCTGCCCCAGTTCCCCTACCCGGTGGCCCCCGGGGCCAACTACATCATCACCCCGGAGCGCCTGAAGGAATTGTGGCAGGGTCCCCGGAAGGTCTTTTTACTCCTGGACAACGCCACGCCCCCCTATGCCTTTCTTAAAGGTGCGGCGGTGGCCCTGACGCTGCCGGGCAAGCGCCTGCTGGTCAACCATCCGTAAGGGGTTATTCCTCTCGCCGGCGGCGTTGTCAGGGGCGCCTGGGAGGCCGCGCGTGTTTATAGCAATTGCCAAAATTGCAAATATCTCCATCCATGTCATTCTGAGGGAGCGAAGCGACCGAAGAATCTAATAACCCCTTGTAAATACGAGATCCTTCGCGGCGCTCAGGATGACAAAATGCCTTTTTGCAAGAGGCTTTAGAGTCACTGCTTTTCTGACAAGAGCCCCATTATTTTAAATTCCCCCCTATTCACAGGCGTATTCGGCAAGGATTTTGCATAGAGCGTTAGCATGAAAATCGCAAAATGCAGCCGGGGGCTTGGGCCTGCGCCGGCAATGCCTGAGACCAAGTTGCCGTCAAAAAAGTAATCTTAAAAATTGTAGGGGCGGTGCGCGAACCGCGCCTACAGGGGTTGTGACCATGAACCCAGAATTATCTTTATGACGGCAACCTGGTATGAGAGCTTTTTGGGGGTTCGATGGTATCGGGGGAATCAGCGGGTCATGAATTTGGCGGCAATATGCCCCGGGATGCCAGGCGCAGGGGGCGTTCCAGGCGCCATTATTGGTGCGTGCAACGCACCCAAAAAACGAATGATCTCCCAAAGTTGCCCAAGCAGAGCTTAGGCCCAAGGGGCGTTCTCAAGGGCAGTTTGGGAATGAGCAACTTGAAATACCATAAACTTGCCGGACCCTGCTGGGATTTAGAGGGATTTAAGAACCAGTAATGAGGAAGAATTTTTGGCAAACGCGAGATATCCCCCTGGAGGCCGGCATCATCAATTGGCGGGAGTTCTGAGAAAAAATAATTATTGTTTCCAAAAAATAATTATGATATAATTGATTTAGTTATTTATAAATATAAACTGGGTGAAGCCGGGCCGCGCCGTTGGCCTGTTGTTCTCGGCGGAGACGGAAGCCCGATGACGCGCCGCCCGGCGCGTGTGGCAGGGAATTCCACCAGATATTTGCTGAATCGCAGGGGGTAAAGCGATGAATAGGAGGCCAGAGAGGTCAAGGGTGAAGGCAGCATTTTGGCTTGGGGCAGTCATGGTGCTCGCGGTCTGTTTAGGGAGCGGCGGGCAGAGCCTCTGGGCCCAGACCCTGGCGGTGCCGCCTGGCATGCCGGTCATTTACCAGGAGATGCCGGATTATATGCTGCTCAGGCAACGGGCTTGCCACAAGATTGTGCTGCATGAGTGCGTCCTTAAGTCTGAAGGGGTGCAAAACGGTTACTACCTGGAAAGAGGGCTCCAGAAATTTGTCATCCTTAACCAGAATCCCGCTTGTTTGAGAGGGTTTGTAGGCAGAACGGTGGCCGTGGCCGGCAGGACTACCGAGTCGGTGGTCCCCTGGTTCCGGTTATTCTTCATAGAGGTCGATGCGATCAACGGCCTGCACTATGCCGGTAATGTCGCGCCCTGGGTGATGCGGGAGCCCACGGACCAGGAAGTCAGCTATTGGAAGCTCCATAGGCGGCTGCCGCCCCAAACCGAGAGGTGCATGGCCAGATTGGCTATTCCCCGGGGAGCGACCTGGGCCTCGTGGAACGGCCCGGCGGCGCCCCTGGGGATAAGCCCTGGGACCGAGACCGAGGAGGTCGCGGCGGCGCAACCGCAGGCGCAGGGGATCCCGACGGTTGACCTGGATCAACGGTTGAGAGATATGCAGGGTCAGTTGAGGGCTATACAAGGACAGTTGAACCGGAGGCCTTACGACGGCATATACTCGACACCGTCAAACCAGTGGAATGCCACGGATTGGGGTATATACGTAAGTTCGCACGGCGGGGCTTAAGGTGGAGGTTCCCGGGGGCCCGGAGGCGAGCTGAACTGCCAGCCCCTGCCTGACAGCTCAACCGGAGAGGCGGCCAGAAGGCCCGCCGGCCGCGAGGCGGGGTCCGGGGCCGGCCCGGGCCACGGGGCGGGCCGGGTTTCAAACCGGCCCCGTGGGGGCCGGCGGCCCGTTCCCTGGCGGCGTGCGGTTAGCTGCGACCATCACCAGGTTGCGGCCCGCGTCTTTGGCCCGGTACATGGCGCCGTCGGCGGCGTGCAGCACGTCTTGGCCCGTGGCGCCATGCTCCGGGAACATGGCCACCCCTAAAGAAACCGTGACGTTTTCCAGCACCTGCTCCCGGTGCAATACTTGGCGCTTGGGGAATTCCAGCCGGATTTCCTCAGCGCGATGCAGGACAGTCTCCAGAGAGGCGTCCGGCATGATCAAGACAAATTCCTCCCCTCCGTAACGGCAGGCCACGTCTTCTTTGCGCACCCGGCCCGCCAGAAAATTCCCCAGGGTGCGGAGCAGGTTGTCCCCGGCTTCGTGACCGTACGCGTCATTAAAATGCTTAAAGTGGTCCAGGTCCAGCATGATGATCCCCAGGGAAGAGCGCTTGCGCTGCACCCGGTAGACCTCCCGTTCCAGGGTCTCTTCCAGATAGCGCCGGTTGTACAGGCCGGTGAGAGCATCGTGGATCACCTGGTGGCGTAAGCTTTCCCGGAGCCTGATATTGGCCAGACCCAGGGAGATTTGGTCGCCTACGGTTACGGCCAGATTCCGTAAAGTCTCAGCCTGATCCGGAGTGAAGTCGCTGAGGTCCTGGACGTGCAGCATACCCAGGGGCTCACCGTGGGCCAGGAGAGGCAGACAGAAATAAGTGAGCGGGTGCATCCGGGGTAAGTGACGGCATTGCATCTGGCGGCGGGAGCCTTCTACCAGGTGTAAACGTCCCCGCCGGAGGGCCCAACAATCACTGGGAGTAAAGATTAGTTCACCGGCCACGGCATCCCCCCAGGTGGAGACCGCCTCCAGGAGACTGTTGGCGGGGTTGTGGATGAGCAGGGCCCCGGCTTTGGCCGGGAATAAGGTTAGGGCATGCTGAGCAATGATGGGATAAGCTTCCTCTCCCGAGAGGCATGATTGCAGTTTTTCCGCCATGGAGTTGATGATGGTAAGCTCCTGGTTGCGCTGAACTGACTCCTGCACCAGGTCCTGGAGTCTGGCATTGAGCTGTTCGGAGTCCGCCAGGGCCTTTCTGGTTTTACTCAAATCCCGGGCCACACAGACGCTTCTCAGGCTTTTGCCATTGTCATCCCGCAATAAGCGGATGGACAGGCTGAAGGGGGCGATGGTGCCGTCCTTTTTCTTGATGTCGATTTCATAGCACCGGACAAAACCATCCCGGTCCAATTGTCTCAACATCTTTTTCAAGGCGTCCTCGTGGGCATATAAATCGGCATCAGTCAGGCAGGAGACCTCCTGCATACTATAGCCAAAGGCCTCTTCCGCGGCCTGATTCCATTTGATGCAGTGGCCGTTTTCGTCCATGATGGCAATGGGGTCGACGGAGGAAGCGATAATATTTTCCAGAAAAGCCGCGGTGGTCTTAATGTTCTTCTCCGCTTCCTTGCGGACGGAGACGTCGCGGACTATGGCCAGAACGCGGGCCTGGCCGTCGATGCAGGCGTGCTTCAAACTCACCTCCACCCAAAATAGGCCGCCGCTTTTGTCCTTGCAGAGCCATTCAAAGAGCTGAGGTTCTCCCAACGCCGCCAGCCTAATCCGGGTCAGGACATATTCCTGGGTGTAGGGCGGTTGGCCGGCGCTGATATCTTCCAACCGGAGATTGAGAGCCTCCGACGCGGTGTAGCCATAGATTTCTTCCACCTTGCGATTGACATCCAGGATGGCGCCGGTAACCGCATCGTGGATAAATATGGCATCATTGGCGTTGTCAAAGATGGCCCGGTAACTGACTTCGGAAGCTTTGAGGGTTTCGTTGGCCATCCGGTAAGCGGTGATGTCGCTGACGACGGACCGGCATTGACTGAGATCAGGCTGGGCCCCGGCCACCGCCAGGCTTTGGATCGCCACATAAAGGACGGCGTCGGCCCGGGTGGCTAACTGCAAGATGCAGGTTTGGGGGGCCTGGGTGGCAAAAGCCTGGCCGAGATGGGCATGAAACACCTCCCGGCCGGCCGGCGCCACATGGGCAATGAACCGGGTGTGCCGGAGGGCATCCCGCTCCACCCCTAATAAGCGGGCGCCGGTGAGATTGACCTCGAGGATTATCCCCTGGGGATCAAAGGTGAAATAGCCGATGGGGGCGGAATCATAGAGGTCGGCATATTTGGTGCGGGCCTCGGCGCTTTCCTGCTGAGAGCGGCGCAGATCCTCATTCTGCATATCCAGTTCGACCTGATGCACCTGAAGCTCATGCACCAGGTTCTGGAGTTCGGTCAGGGGAGGCTCCTTGGAGTCAGGAGCGGATTTTGCCAAGAATTTTTCAGCCCGGGTCCGCAGGCTGTTTTTAGGTCGGATTCCTGATTTTTTCGGCGGCACGAGATAGCTCCCTCGGAAGGGCCTGATATTGAAGCGGCCCCCCGGCTGGCATGAAGATATCTTTTCAGGAGGAATCGGTCCTTTTACCATAAACTTTAGGGGAATTTACCGGTCTGGCGAGAAAATTTGCTAGATAAGCAGAATTCCGGGGGCTGTTTAACTTAAAACTGAAAATCAGATTCAGAGGAATGCCCGGGGGAAACGGGCGCCGGTCACCTGATCCCGGGGTGACTTGATCCAGGGGGGCGGGGGCGGTCCGGGGCGCAGCCGATCAGGTTAAGCTGCGCCCAAGCTATTGACAACGCGGCAAGATTGATCTCGTCCGGCTTTCATCTGAGGGACCCTCCCGGGCTGGGTCTGCAAGCAAAGTCCGGGGGCGCGCCATCCGGTTGCGAAAAGTTCAAGGTTCAAGGTTCAAGGTTCAAAGTTCAAGGTTCAAGGTTCAAGGTTCAA
>CAYNMI010000119.1:0-7551 GCA_964398095.1 uncultured Desulfobacca sp. | reverse complement strand
CCTGGGACACCAGGCCCTGAACGAAGTCTTCGGCGGCGCCACCGTCAAGGCCCCCGTCCCGGTGCACGGCAAGCGCCACCAGGTTTTCCATACGGGCCGGGGCCTCTTTAAGGGCCTGCCGTCGCCCTTCGGGGCCGCCCGTTACCATTCTCTTATGGCGCAGCCCAACTCCCCGGAACTGGAAGTCACCGCCTGGACCGAAGACGGCGTGGTCATGGGCCTTAGCCACCGCGCTTGCCCCCTCCATGGGGTCCAGTTCCATCCGGAATCCTTCCTCACCAGCCACGGCCACGCCCTGGCGGCGAATTTTCTGGAGGAAAGGGGAAAGAGGTAGTTGGGGGAGGGGGCAAAGGGCGCGCGCCCTTTTCTTCTCCTCCAAACCCCCACCCCCAATCCCTTACAGGGGGCTGGGAGGGGAGATTGAGGGGAGGGCGGGGGACCCTTACGAAAAACTTCCCCCGGCCCTCCCCTCAAAACTTACTCACGGAGACCACATGGTCGGGCGCATCGTTGATATTGAGGTCAAGCCGTACCAGCCGCCGCCGGGGGTTGGCGACCTGGCGGAGCTGTTCAGCGCGGTGCGGCAGCGCCCGTATGCCATGCTGTTGTTGAGTGGCGGGGAACTGGACTGCGCCGGCTATTCCCTCATGGGCTGGGACCCGTTCCTGGTGCTCCGGGCCAAGGGCCGCCAGGTGTGCGTGCAGCAGGAGGGGGACCCCCGGGTCTTTGATGCCAACCCGTTCACGGTGTTGGCAGATCTCCTGGGAGCCCTGGAGTTGGCGGGCGAATCTCCTGTCGCGCCGCTGGCCGCGGGGGGACTGGGTTTTCTGGCCTATGACCTGAAAAATCACCTGGAGCGTCTGCCCACCACCGCGGTGGATGATTTACACCTGCCGGAGATGGTGCTCGCCTTTCCCCGGCGGCTGGTGATCCATGATCGCCGGGGCGAACGTTTTTGGCAGGTGAAAGTTACCTATGAGGCCGCGGGGGGACGCAACGCGGCCCCGGATAACGGCGACATCCGGCCCCCGGCTGCTCCCGTAGGCCCTTACCGGGTCGGGCCCCCCCGGAGCAACTTCACCCGGGAGGCGTATCTCCAGGCCCTCACCCGCATCCGGGAGTACATCCGCCAGGGTGACGTCTACCAGGTCAATCTGACCCAGCGCTTTTCTTTTCCCCTGTCCGGGGAGCCGTACCACTTGATGCAGCGGCTTTTCCAAATCAACCCCGCCCCCTTTTACGCCTATCTCCATTGTGATGATTTTCAGGTGCTCTCCACCTCCATGGAGCGTTTTCTCTGCCGCCGGGGGGACTATATCGAGACCCGGCCCATCAAGGGGACCCGGCCCCGGGGCTTGACCCCGGCCGCGGACGCGGTCCTGCGCCAGGAGTTGGCCGAAAGCCCCAAGGACGACGCCGAGCTCTCCATGATCGTGGACCTGCTGCGGAACGACCTGGGCAAGGTCTGCCGGCCCCGGACGGTGCAGGTCCAGGAGCACAAACGCCTGGAGGCCTACCAGAACGTCTACCATCTGGTGTCCATCGTTACCGGGCAGTTGCGGCCCGAGGTCGGTGCGGTGGATATCCTCCGGGCCACCTTCCCCGGAGGCTCTATCACCGGCTGCCCCAAGATCCGGGCCATGGAGATCATCGACGAACTAGAACCCCACGTGCGCCATGTCTACTGCGGGGCCATCGGCTACCTGGGGCTGCACCGGAATCTGGACCTTAACGTGGCCATCCGCACCGCCATCATCTCCCAGGGACAGGGCCATTTTGCGGTGGGGGGCGGCGTGGTTTACGACTCCGACGCAGCCGACGAATACGAGGAGACCCTGCACAAGGGCCGCACCCTGTTCCGCCTCATCGCCGGGGATTTGTAGGATGGGGGAAAAAGGGGCAAAGGCGAAGAGGCGAAAAGGGAAAAGATTGCTTTAAGGCTCAGGCAAATCGTATGATATCAAATCATAGGGCGGCCTGCGGCCGCCATAAATCCGCCTGCCCCATGTATGCGGTTGGGCGCATCATGGAGGCATGATTGGGGGCGAAAAGGACATGGCTTTCTTTTCTTAACCCTTTTCGCCTTTTTCCCTTTTTCCCTTTTCGCCCTTTTAAAACGGTGGGCGCATGGAAAAACAGTTTGTCTGGCTCAATGACGCCCTGGTCCCGATGTCCCAGGCCAGGGTGTCGGTGAACGACCGGGGGTTTTTGTACGGCGATGGCTTGTTCGAGACCTTGCGGGCCGAAGCCGGGCGGGTGCATTTCCTGCCGGAGCACCTGGCGCGCCTGGCGGCCTCGGCCGCGGCCTTCCGGCTGCCCTTTCCCGCCGCGGTTCCCTGGGAGGAATGCCTGGCGAGCCTGCTGGCGGCCAACGGCCTCAGCCGGGGCCCGGCCCGGGTGAAAATTCTCCTGAGCCGGGGCGAGGCCGCCGGTCTGGGCCTGCCCCAGGATTGCCGCCCCACCCTGGTCATCTGGGCCTATCCCTATACCCCGCCGCCTCCCGCAGAGTACGCCGCGGGCTGGCCGGTGGCGGTCTTTCCAGAGAGGCGCACCACTTTTGTGGGCCGGCACAAGAGCCTCAACTACCTCTTTTACCTGGCGGCCCGGCAGTACGCCCTGGATCAGGGGGCCAAAGAGGCCCTTATCCTGGAGGCCGACGGCCTGGTTTCGGAGGGGGCCGCCACCAGCCTGGTGTACCTCCGGCAGGGGCGTTATTATACTCCCGAGTCGGCCAGCGCCCTCCCCGGGGTGACCCTGGCGGTGCTCCGCCGGGGGTTGAGCGCCCGGGGCCTGAGCCTGGAGGCCCGTCCCACCACCGGGACCCAACTGCAGGCGGCCGACGGCCTCTGGCTGGCCAACTCCCTCATGGGCCTGATGCCGGTGGCCGCGGTGGACGGCGCCCCGGCGCCGCTCAGCGACGCCACGCCTTTCCTCCGGGAGGTCTTGGCGGCCATGACCTGATGCAGGGGCGCACCCGCGGGTGCGCCCGCTACAGAAAGATAAGTTACCTGTCTGGGTGCAACCCGCTAGCGGCTCATCCCTCCATCTTTTCCAGGACCCGGCGGAGCTGCTCCCCGGTTTTTTCCATGTCGCCGGGTTTGTAGCTCTCCTGGGGAAAGAGTTTAAGCCCGTCGGTGTGATAGCGGGGGATGACGTGCAGGTGGGCATGGAATACCACCTGCCCCGCGGCCTCGAAATTATTCATGCCGATATTGAATCCCTGGGCGTATAACGTGGCCCGCAGGCCCTGGGCCACCCGGCGGCAAACCCGGCCTATTTCCGTCCACAAGGCGTCCGGCAGATCCAGCAGATTCTCATAATGGGTCTTGGGAATAACCAGGGTATGGCCGTAGTTCACCGGGGCGATATCCAGGAAGGCCAGGACCAATGGGGTTTCCAGAACCCGCACCGCCGGCATCTCCCCGGCCGCAATACCGCAAAAAATACAGTCTCGCATGGGTTATCCTTTCAATTTGAGATTAGTTCCAAAGAAACCGCCGCCCGCCCCCAAAAGTTTATTGTCATTATAATCAAAAAATAGTATTTTTGACGGCACTTCAGCAAGGTTCTACAGCAACGGGGAGAGGCCCCAACATGTGTATGATCCTGCGCCGCTTTTGCACGTGCGGCCGCAACGCCGCCTATTTAAGTTGCCGGGACAACCTCTTGTCCGCCGAAATTCTGGTCAAGCTTTTTTGTCCCGAATGCCGGCCCGACCGCCTCGATGATGACACCATGCTCCTGGACTGCGGCTGGGTCTTGGAATATGAGGTGGAACGGGCCCAGGCGGTTTTTGCCCTTAGGGGTATGAAGGATCAGGCTACCCCACCGTTCATCTTTGATGAAGGTTACCTGAGCTGGCAGGGGCTGGCCCCGGCCGACCAGGAAATCAACATCCGGTTGCACCAGCGTCTGGCTCCTCTCATTGAACAGGATTTGGCTCTGTACCTCAAGTCGCTGCGCGCTGAGTGGGTCGCGCACGTGGCCCAACTCAAAGCCGCAGGCTGGCGCAAAGCCCAGGCTACCTGAGCTTTGCCTTACCATGAAAACCCGGACCCAAAGGAGGCCCACCATGAGAAAAGTTGCCTGGACCTTGACTATTGCGGCATTGTGTGGACTTTCCCTGCTCTTCTTGGCCCCCCCTGACCTCCTGGCGCAATGGGGAGCCATCCAGCGAGGGATTGATGCCGCCCGGCAGGGGCAACGGGAAGCGACCCAACCGGCCCCGGCGCCTCAGGACCCCAACGCGCCATTTAACCGGGCCCAAATGGGCGCGACCTTCGCCACCCCCATGACCTTTAAAAACCGCAGGCATTTTTCCTATACTATCCCCGCGGGTTGGCAGAAGGAACACGGAGATCCCACCGGGGAGAGCGCCGGTTTCGGGCTGCCCGGCAGCACGGTTAGTTTTACGATCCATATGACCCAGATGGTTCCCAGCTTCCCTCGGAAAGCCGCAGTGGACGCGGGATATAAACAGGCCAGAGAAGAGATGTCCATCGGCAAATACCTGTCCGTGAAGCGACGGGATCAAGGCCGGAGAAATGGGGTCATCGGCTGGGAGACCATCGAAACCGCGGCCAAGGGTTCCGGCGGTTTTCAACGGATTCAATGGCAATGCTATGACCGGGACAACTATTATTATAGCTTTATCGCCTGTGTGAATCCCCGGCAATTCAACCAATACCGCTCGGTAATGCAGCGCATCATCGATTCCATCCGGTTCGAGCGTTAAGGTCACCCCCGGGGCGGTCTGCCCGGCGGTGACCGCCCCGTCTGCCTTGACCATGCCCGCGTGAAAGCGGCATGACCCGGACCCGATAATTCTCGGAGATTGCCCCGAACTTTTAAACCATGACCCTTGAAGACATAAAAGCCGCCCGAAAACGGCAGCAGGGAGTGGTGCTCCGCACCCCGTTGATCTATTTCCATGCCCTGAGCCGGGTCAGTGGCCGGGAAGTCTTCCTGAAGCTGGAGAACCTCCAGACCACCGGCTCGTTCAAACTGCGGGGGGCCATCAACCGCTTGACGCGGCTCAAAGAACGGGGCGAAGGCACCCGGGTGGTGGCCGCCTCCGCGGGCAACCACGGTCAGGGCGTGGCTTTCGCCGCGGCCCAGTTGGGCCTTCCGGCCGCCATCGTCATGCCCCAGGGGGCCTCCATCTCCAAGCAATTGGCCACCCAGGGCTACGGCGCCCAGGTGATCCTCCATGGCCGGGACCTCTCCGAGGCCCTGGAGCGGGCCCAGGTCCTGGTAGCCCAGGGCTATACCTTCATTCACCCCTATGACGACCCGGAGGTGATCGCCGGCCAGGGCACCCTGGGCCTGGAGATCGTCGAGGACCTGCCCGGGGTGGATACCGTGGTCCTGCCCGTGGGGGGCGGGGGTCTGGCCGCGGGGGTGGCGGTGGCCATCAAGGGACTTAAGCCCGATGTACGGCTCATTGGGGTGCAGACGGCCCAGGTGCCGTCTCTGGTGGCGGCTTTGGAGGCGGGGGCTCCCACCCCGGTGCCGTCCCGGCCCACCCTGGCGGACGGCATCAATGTCCCCCGGGTCGGCCGTCATCCCTTTCCCTTGCTTAGGCAGCACTTGAGCGAGGTAGTGCTGGTTCAGGAAGCGGAAATCGTCCAGGCACTGCTCCTCTTACTGGAGGGGAAAAAAGTGCTGGCCGAAGGGGCGGGGGCGGCGCCCGCCGCGGCCTTTTTGGGGCCCCTGCGGGACCGGGACCTGGGCCGCCGGGTGGTGCTCCTTGTTAGCGGCGGCAATATTGACATCCCCCTGCTGGAACGGGTGGTGCCCCGGGCTTTGCTGGCCCGCCGGCGGCTCTTGACGCTCAGGGTGGCCCTCACCGACTACCCCGGGTCCCTGGGCCGCCTCACCACGCTTTTGGGGGAACAGGGGGCCAACATCCTGCACCTGTTCCATGACCGCCTGGCCCGGGAGTTGCCCCTGGACTACACCCGGGTGGAGCTCAATCTGGAGACCCGGGGGCCGGAACACGGTGACGCGGTGCTGAAGGCATTGCGGGAGGCCGGTTATAAAGTGGAAGAAAAGCCGTAATAACGGTTTTCGGTTTTCAGTTTTCGGTTTTCGGTTAAGTTAGAAGAGATATAATCAATAGAGTGAAGGCGGGCAATGCCCGCCTTACATGGCTGCGGTTTTGGCCGACAGAAAACAGAAAACGGAGAACAGGAAACTATAACCATGCCCATTTCGGCCCGCATCAAAACCTCCATCCAAAACTCCTCCTGGATCCGGCGCATGTTTGAAGAAGGCGCGGAACTCAAGGCCCGCCTGGGACCGGACCAGGTCTATGATTTCACCCTGGGCAACCCGGACTTGGAGCCGCCGCCCCGGTTCCAGGAAGCACTGGTCCAGGCAGCCCAGGACTCCAGCCCCGGGCTGCACTGTTACATGCCCAACGCCGGGTTTCTGTCTACCCGCCAGGCCCTGGCCGGGAGGCTCAGCCGGCTCCACGATCTGGAATTCAAGGCCCAAGACCTGGTGCTCACCTGCGGCGCTTCCGGCGGGCTCAACGTCATCCTCAAGGCCCTGCTGGACCCGGGGGACGAAGTGGTGATCCTGGCGCCCTATTTCCCTGAGTACCTCTTCTATGTCGACAACCACGGGGGCGTCCCCCGGGTGGTGGAAACCGACGAACACTTCCTGCCGGACCTGGACCGGCTGACCGCGGCCTTGAGCCCCCGCACGCGGGCGGTCATCATCAATTCCCCCAATAACCCCACCGGGCAGATTTACGCCGCGGCCACCTTGAAGGAACTGGGGCGCTTCCTGGTCCACCATGCGGGACGCCACGGCCGGCCGGTTTACCTGGTGGCTGATGAGCCCTACCGGCACCTGGTCTATGACGGGGCTGAGGTCCCCAGCGTCTTTGCGGCCTATGCCAACACCCTGCTGGCCACCTCGTTTTCCAAGGACCTGTCCATCCCCGGGGAGCGCCTGGGGTATGTGGCGGTGAGCCCCAGGGCCACCGGCCGGGGCGAACTGGAGGGCGCCCTGGTGCTGGCCAACCGCATCCTCGGGTTTGTCAACGCCCCGGCCCTGATGCAGCGGGTGGTGGCGGCCTTGACTGAGGTATCCCTGGATATCACCCCCTACCTCCGGCGCCGGGACCTCTTCTGTAACGTCCTCGCGGCCGCGGGGTATGATTTTCTTAGGCCCCAAGGGGCCTTTTATCTCTTTCCCCAGGCCCCCGGGGGGGACGACCTGAGCTTCGTGGACCGCCTCAAGGAAGAAGATATCCTGGCGGTGCCGGGGCGGGGTTTTGGCCGGGCCGGCTATTTCCGGCTGGCGTTTTGCGTGTCCGAAAAGGTCATTGAGGCCGCGGCGCCGGGGTTTGCCCGGGCCCGGCAAAAAGCATTGGGATAAGGAGCGCCGGGCTGGTAAATGCTTATCGTCGCCCCGCGCCCGCTAAAGGCTGGGCCTAGTATTACTTTAGAATGAACTCCATTATGAAAATCGATAATTCTCTTTTTAACCCAAAACGGTGCTAAATGGCCAAGCGCCCCCATTTGCCCCGGCCGGTGCCGG
>CAYNMI010000118.1:0-7620 GCA_964398095.1 uncultured Desulfobacca sp. | reverse complement strand
GGCCGGGGGTCCTGAAAATAGAAGCGGGCCGCCCCGGCCATCTCCACCAGGGTCTTGCACCGGGCCCTCAGGGTGGCCACCACCCGGGCCAGATATTCCTGGTCCGGATCGGTGATCCCCAGGGGGGCCAGAAAGGGGGTGACGGCCCGGGCCAGCTCCGGGGCCGGCATCTCCTTGATATAGTGGCTGTTGAGCCATTGGAGCTTTTCTTCGTCATAGACCCCCGGGGACTTGGTTACCTGGTCCAGGGCGAAAAACTCAATGAGCTCTGCCCGGGAAAAGATCTCCTGGTCGCCGTGGGACCAGCCCAGCCGGGCCAGGTAGTTCACCAGGGACTGCGGCAGGAAGCCCTGCTCCCGGTAGGCCAGGGCCGGCAGGGCGCCGTGGCGCTTGGAAAGCTTGGCCCGGTCTTTGCCCAGCATCAGGGGCATGTGCGCGAAAAGGGGCGGCGTCACGCCCAAGGCTTCATAGATGACGATCTGCCGGGGGGTGTTGGGGATGTGGTCCTCCCCCCGGATGACGTGGGTGACCCCCATGGTGATATCATCCACCACCACCGCGAAATTATAGGTGGGGATGCCGTCGGCCCGCTGCACCACCAGGTCGTCCAGTTCCTGGTTGTCAAAGGCGATGGCGCCCTTGATCCGGTCATCCCAGTGGGTGACCCCGGTCCGGGGGGTTTTGAAGCGCACCGCGGTGTTCGGCCCGGGCGGCAGATTCAGCTCCCGGCAGTGGCCGTCGTACCGGGGTTTCTCACCCCGGGCCAGGGCGGCCTGGCGGCGGGCCTCCAGATCCTGGGGCGGACAGTTGCAGTAATAGGCGGCGCCGCGCTCCAGCAGCCGCTGGATATAGTCATGATAAACGGGCAGGCGTTCGGACTGGCGGTAAGGGCCTTCGTCCCAGTCCAGGCCCAGCCAGGTCATGGCGTCCAGAATCTCGGTGACGAAATGCTCCTTGGACCGCTCTTTATCGGTATCCTCAATCCTGAGGATGAAAGTCCCGTGATAATGCCGGGCAATGAGCCAGTTGAACAGCGCCGTATGGGCGCCGCCCAGATGCAGGGCGCCGGTGGGGCTGGGGGAAAATCGGGTGCGCACTTCTGACATGGTATCTTCCTTATAAGACTAGGGGCTTTCTTACCATAATTTTTCGGCCATGGCCAGGGAATTTCCCCCGCCAAAACCTTTGCGAGGGCGGCCAGGATTGAATATGAATGCCTTAAAGCTTGTGAGGCTGGGACCCCGGCGTTTCAAACCTGGGAAGGGCAGGGCGCCAGGAACAGGCGCAGGATGGGGGTCCGGTCAGGGGACAACCAACGGGCCACCCGCTGCCTTAAAGAAGAGGGGCGAGCCGGCGGCTCGCCCCCAAAAAAGTTTTTTACGGTAAAATCTGCGGATCTCAAAACCGTATGTGGAACGCCACTGAGTTTGAGCCGCCTTCCCATCCCCTGGCCTTCCCCGCGCCGCCGGTCTCCGGCAACGCGGGGGGATCAGGGGCACGAAGCAGGCCATTTTTCCCAGAGACCATCATCGTTAATGGAGGGCTTCTTCCTTGAATTGAAAATCCTTTTCAGCTAAGAGGTTCAAACACGCCGTCACCACCTCGGGATCGTAAAGAATGCCCCGATTCCGGACAATTTCCGCCTTGGCTTTGTCTATGCCCAGGGCCGGGCGATACGGACGGTGGGAAGATATGGCTTCCACCACGTCGGCCACGGCCAGGATTCTGGCCTCCAGGATAATATCGCCGTTGGTAAGCCCATGGGGATAGCCTGAGCCATCCAGCCGTTCGTGGTGCTGCAACACCGCCAGGGCTACCGGCCAGGGAAAATCGATTTCCTTTAAGATGTCGTATCCGGCCTGGGGGTGAACTTTGATCAGGTTAAATTCATGCGTGCTTAACTTGGTGGGCTTGCTGAGAATTTCACCGGGGATGGCGATCTTCCCCAAATCATGGAGGAATCCCATAACCCGGACCCCTTCGACATAATCCAGGGATTTCCCCAACTCTTCCGCGATGGCGCAGGCGAGTTGGACGACCCGCCTCTGGTGACCGGCCGTATAAGGGTCTTTCGATTCCACGGTATTGGCCAGGGCCTTTACCGACCCATTCAAGGCCTTCTGTAAATTCCTGAGACTCTCTTCGACGGTGCGCTCCGCGGCGACCCGGTAGGTAATATCCCGGATAAATTGAATAACCCCCTTGGTTTCTCCGGTAGATCTCTTGACCCAAGGAAAAGCATTGACATCCAGCCAGCCTAGTCTCTGGCCATCGGCGCCTTCCAGGGGTATGGTTTCAGAATGAGGTTCACCGGTTTGCATGGTAAGCAGGGCGGGACATGGTTGACAGGGTTCGGTCCGGCCATGGTAGGCTTCATAGCATTTCTTCCCCACCAGCGGCAAGGCATGGCCGTACCACTTCTCCATGGTGGCGTTGACCTTGACAATGCCGAAATCGGCGTCCAGGACGCTAATCCCGTCCAGGATACTGGCGAAGACGCTGGAAAGGAACTTTTCCCCTTCCAGGATAGCTTCTTCGGCTTGTTTCTGCGAGGTAATATCAAAGAATATGCCGCTGATATACTGCACCTTGCCACCATTATCGCAAACGATATGGCTTCTCTCTTGGATCCAGAGAGTGTGGCCTTTCTGATTCTTTATTCTATACTCCCGCACATAAGCCTTGTCGCCTTTAAGGGCCCCGATAAAGGCTTGTTTGACTTCTTCGCGGTCTTGGTCCGCAACTAATTCGGTCCATTTGCGGCGTTTCGATTCAAAATCTTTGCGTGGATATCCCGTCATGTCTTCGACTTTTTGGTCGAAGAAATCAACGGACCCATCAATATATCCCTTAAAAACCACAGCCGGGATATTGTTCAGGAGCAATTTGAAATCCTGCCGGCTCCGCCGCAGCACTTCTTCAGCCTGCACGCGAGCCATGATTTCTTTCATGAGATCTGTCACCGGTATGGCTGCCTTCTTGTCGGTGCCGAAATTACAAATCGGATTCTTGATCCCATGATAGAGCCGGTACAATTTGTCGTTCACTGGGTGCCTCCCCTTATATTCCCTTCCCGGGTGCCACAAAAGACCTGCGGTCCTGATCCCGCGGGATATTTAAATTTGAATTGTTCAAAGAATATTAAAGTGAATAGTAATGCACAATAGTAGTATTTCCTAGTTATGTTAGGGAAATCCCTGATTTTGAGGTTCGTAAAATAGGATTGTTTTCTCAGGGGAGGGCGTTTTTCAGGAAAGTGCCGGGCGATGCGCCTGGCGAACCGGATGGTTTGGCCCTTCGGGCCGGGGACGGCTTATCTATTATCCTGGGCTCAGGCGCCCCGCCAGGCCTTTGACGGCCGCCAGGTAGGCTGCGAAGCCTTGCAGGAGGATATCATTATGATTGGCCTCGGGGATGCGGAGCAGGGTCTTGTCCGTGGCCCCGGAGGCTTCATAGAGGGTTTCGGCGTCGCTCAGGGGAATGATGTGGTCGTGCTCGGCGTGGATGATCAGGGTGGGCCCGGCGTAGGCCCGGATATTATCCACGTTGCGGAACCCCAGGCTTTCCTGAAAGCCGATGGCGGCCAGGTTGACGCCCAGGAGTTCCAGCAGGGGACCGGCATAGGCAAAGCCGCTCTCGATGATGAGGGCCGCGACCTGCTCCGGGTAGGCGGCCGCCAGCTCCAGGGCCGGGGCGCTCCCCAGGGACCGGCCCATGACCATCAGGGGCCCCGGGTAGCCCTGCTCCGGCAGCCACTGCCGGGCAAAGGCCAGGATGGTATGACCGTCGCGCAGCATGGCGCTCACCGTGGGGTCGCCGCTGGAGCGGCCGTAACCTCGATAATCCACGGGGAAAAAGTTGATGCCCTGGCGCTGGTAAAAGGGCGCCAGTTCATCATAATCCGCCACGATTTCACCGTTGCCGTGGAAAAAGAGGATGGTGGGGACGCCGGCGGCCGCGGCATGGAAGCGAGCCCCCACCACCACGTTTTCCGCCACCGGGATGAGGACGTCCCGGGCGCTGGGCTGGGTCCCGGTGAAGCTGAATTCGGGCCGGGGATGAAACAGGCGCTCCAGCACCTCAGGCACGTCCAGGGCGGCATAATCCACGGGGCTTCGGTCAATCATGGGCGAGCTCTCCTCACTGGGGGCGAATGCGGCTGCTGACGCAGGCCCGGCAGGTGCCCGACCTGAACCGGGTGGCGTCGGACAGGGAAAATACCCCCACCACCTGGCGAGGCGAATCCTTATAGACGAAGAGGCGGGATACATCTGCATAGATCATGCGGCGCAGGGCATTGACCAGGATGTCATCCTGCTCACAGGCTTCAACCCTGCCGGTCATCACGGTTTTAGCCGGCGCCTCAGGGCGGATGCGGTGTTTATAGGCCAGGATGAGGTCGGTCTTGGAGATCACCCCCACCGGCTCCCCAGCCTCGCCGGTCACCAGCAGGGCCCCGAATTTATGGGCCGCCAGCCCTTCCATCACCCGGTGCAGGCTGTCGTCGGCCCCCCGGGTGAAGACGCCCGGGGTCATCACTTCCCGCAGGCGGAACCGGTCGGTGAGGGGGCGCGGGGCGTCGCCGCGCTCCCGGCCCAGGTTCTTTTCGCACTGATAGCAATAACGGTAGAGCAAGCCGACGATATCCGGATACGCCAGGACGCCGATGGCCTGGCGGGGCGCCTCCTCCCGGACATAGAGCCGATGGATTTTATGGGTGCGCATGCGATCCAGGGCCGCATCCAGGGAGTCGTCCAGGTGGCAGAATAAGGGCGGGCCCACCATGATTGCCGTCGCCGGGGTGGCCAACGGCAGGCCGGCATAATAGGCCCCCATGAGATCGGTTTTGGTGACCACCCCCAAGGCTTCCTGGTGGGCGTCGGTAATCAGGATGGCGTTCACCTTAAACTTGATGGCGTAGCTGATGGCCTGCTCCAGGGAGGCCGCCTCCGGCAGGTGCACGATCAGCCGGCGCATGGCCTCCTTGACCGTCAAATCCTTCATGACGTTCCGGCGATCCCTGACCATCATGGCGCTTCCTCGCGGCGGCGGCGCCGCCTTCAGGTGGAAAACCGTCCCAGCAGATGCTGGAAGACCCGGGACAGATACACTATCCCCACCATTTTCCCCCCTTCCAGGACCGGCAGCCGGCGCACATGCTTTTTGATCATAATGTCCACGATGCGCAGCAGGTGGGTATCCGGGGCGATGCTGATGAGGTCGGTGGTCATGATATCCCCCACCAGCATGGAACCGGCCCGGCGGCAGGCCTCATCCAGGATGCCCGTGACGTCCACGTCCTTGATTTCGCCCCAGATGTGGATATGCTTGGGCCGGATGAGCAGGAAGATGTCATACATGGAAAGCATGCCCAGCAATTGCCCCGCCGCATCCGTCACCACCATGCCGAAGACGATTTGCCGGTGTTCCTCCCCCACTTGCTGAAAGACCCGGACGGCCTCGGCAATGGTCATCTCGGGGGTTAGGGTGGCGTAGCCGGTATCCATTACTTCTCGAGCCGTCAGGTCCATGGAATTTCCTAAAATCGGGGGACGGGTGCACCCGGCCGGAATTTATCGCCTCTGAGTCTGAAGTTACCGCGGCCCCGCCTCACCGCGGTCTCATTTTACCACAGAAACGGCATAACCCAAGAGGAGTCACCGGTAATACCAAGTCGACACCTCTGCTTTGAAAAGTTTTTCGTAGGGTGCGTTCTACGCACCATTAACGCTGTGCTCATGTAGGCTGCGACCGCGCCCCAACGCTCGCTGTTTCGAAAAATCTTCCGGTGCGTCTTACGCACTATTAACGCAAGCCGGCCGCGGGTGGGGACGTATGCCCGATCTAACTTTTCATGCTTTGTGGGTGGGTCACCGGCCCATGAGGAACTCTTCCGAAAAGTCTGCCGTAGGGTGCGTTCTACGCACCATTAGCTTATGGTAATGGCGGGCCCGGAGGCCAGCTCCAGCGACTTTTCATCGTTGACCCTCGTTCCCAAGTTGTACTTGGGAACGCCACTTCCCGCCCAAGCTTTGCTTGAGCACATCTTCTCCGGTGGCACAGGCGTCTCGCCTGTGCAGGTCCAAGCAAAAAACCCGCGGCTGCATAAAATAGTTCCATGGGTGCAACCCGGTACAAGACCGCCCAGGCGCTCCCAGGCCCAGACGGCTTCCCGGCTCCGATCCTGTCCCTGAGAACCTGATCCTGATCCTGAAACCCGGGACACCCATCCCACCAGAACTGGCCTTTGCCCCCCCAAACATTATTAAATGAATTCATCAACCCGGTGCGGCGCCAACCGGCGAGGCGCCCCCGGACGCTTATTTGCGGGACAGTTCCTCATGGGTCTGCGGCGCACCCGCAAAGCATGAAAAGCCGTAGGGCAGGCGTCCCCCGCCCGCCAATCTCGTCTGGTGCATGGCAGGCACCCGGCATCAACCTTGAACCTTGAACCTTGAACCTTGAACTTTGAACCTTGAACCTTGAACCTTGAACCTTGAACTTTTCATAACAGGAGGACTAGCCATGACCTCAGCCGCCACCTATAATCGGGAGGCCCTGGGTAAGATTTGGAATCTTCAGGACCTGCCCGGAGAGTTCCCCGGCCGCCGAATCCTCATGGAGGGCGATGGGGACCACGATTTATCTCCGACGTCCGAGGCCTCGGAGCGCTTCGATTGGGCCGCCTTCTCCGCAGCGGTGGGGGAATTTCAGGCCCGGACCGGCATCCTGCCCCGGGACTCGAAGCTGGGCCCCGACACCCTCCGGCGGCTCCGGGAGTTTTACGGCGGCAACGCCGCCCATACCGACCTCTTGAAACAGGTGGGGGACCTGAGGTTTTGCCGGGCCACCGTCCCGGTGAGCCCGCCCCCCGGCCCTATCCTTTTGGGGCGCACCCCGGATGAGAACTCCATCTGCAATCTGTGGAACCGATACGGGGCGGCTATTTACCGCCAGGCCCAGGCTTACGGGCTGCCGGTGGCCCCGGCGCTGGCGGTCTTTCTGGTGGAATCGAACCAGGCGTACGACCCCCGGACCGGCCTGGTGATCATCCGCTTCGAACCCAACATCTTCCGGAGACAGGCGGGGCAAGAGGTGTCTTATAGCCGTGGGGGCCAACGGGACGAATGGCGGAACCTGGAGGGGGCCTACGACCTGGACCCGGACGCGGCCCTCCTGTCCACCAGCTACGGGCTCCCCCAGTTGATGGGGTTCAACTGGCGGGTTACCGAATATCCCGGCGTCCAGGCCATGGTGCTGGCCTTCCAGGATTCCTGCCAGGCGCAGGTGGCCGGGTTTTTTGAGTTTGTGGACCAAAACGGTTTGGGCCGCTATATCCTCAATGCCGACTGGCAGGGATTTACCCGGCGCTACAACGGTCCGGGCAACGTGGCGGGGTATTCCGGCCGGCTCCGGCGCGCCCTGGCAGCCGTCAACGCCGTTAAAGGCCGCGGCGCCAGATTGGTGGCTTAGGCCGGGTCTAAGCCATCAGCGCCCGCCCCGCAACGGGCTTGCCTGATGATAATCTCCCGGCCTGAAAAGTTTTTCGGAAGGTGCGTCTTACGCACCGATTTATCTGCTCTTTCTTGCCGAAAAAGGCCCGATGAGGCCTTGAGCGGC
>CAYNMI010000117.1:0-7675 GCA_964398095.1 uncultured Desulfobacca sp. | reverse complement strand
ACTACAATAAGTGGGAGGATGAGCGGGAGTGGCGCCGCAGCCAGGAATTCAAGGGCTGGCATCCCCGGCACTGGCTGATGAAGGTGTTCATCTTCCGGCGGCTCTATGAGGCCACAATGGAAAAGCTCTTCTGGCCCCTGGTGCCCGAGGAGATTCGCCTGCACTACGCCGTCAACGACGCCGACGCCCAGGTGGCCGCGGATAAAAATCCCAAGGAAATCGCGGCCCGCATCAAGCTGGCGTACGATACCGCGGTGGAAAATGTCGCCATGGTGCGGGCCCGGCATATTCCCATCATCATCGTCACCCAGTGCCGGCTGGAGGAAGACGCCCGGCACCATCTTTACCTCACGGACCATGGTCTGGATGCCCTGGGGGAATCCCTGGCAGGTCCCGGAGTCTACCACGTCTCCATGAAAGAGGTGCTGTCCGGGCATGATATCCTGCAGATCTTTGCCAACTTCAGCGGCCACCTGCACAAAGACGGCCATCAACTCCTGGCCCAGGCCCTCTGCGCGAAAATCGAGCAGGAACGGGCCGCCATGGGCCTGCCGGGGCCCAAGGTGGCGGCGGAAACTCCCCGGAAGGCCAAAATGTTGGTCCCTGATCCCCAACCCAGCGTCCCGAAACCGTAATTCTGGTAGATGGACTTGACGGTTCTTTGATAGTATAGTGCTCAAGGGCTGAGGCAGAGGCCCTTCAAGGAGACTCATGGAACAGGTCTTGGGCATGATTTACGGTCTGGCGTTGGGGGATGCCCTGGGGGCGCCGGTGGAATTCTGGGAACTGAAGGGGATTCAGGAGCGCTACGGTCCCACCGGCATCCAGGAGCTGCCGTCGCCGGCCTTATTCACCGATGACACCCAGATGACCCTGGCGGTGGCCGAGGCCCTGGTCGCGGCGGGCCATCAGGATTTGGGGGCCATCATGGCGGCCATATCCCAGAATTTCGTCGCCTGGCTGCGCTCTCCGGAGAATGACCGTTCGCCGGGGGGCGCCTGCCTCTACGGGGCGCGCCAGCTCGAGGCGGGGGTGCCCTGGTGGAAGAGCGGCAAACCCAACTCCAAGGGCTGCGGGGCGGCCATGCGGGTGGCGCCCATCGGCTATCTCTATCAGCATGATCTGCCCAAGTTGCGCCGGGTGGCCGCGGCTTCGGCCCTGGCTACCCATCATCATCCCGCGGCCCAACTGGGAGCCGTGGCCGCGGCCTTTCTGGTGAAACTGGCCCTGGACCGGGTCCCGCCCGAGGACATGGTCGCGCCCCTGGAACTGGAGACCCACGGCCAGGTCCAGGACTTCGACCGGACCCTGGGGCGCCTGGAAGAGGCCCTGGGGATGACCTCCCCGGACGCGGCCCTGGCCCATATCGGCGAGGGCTGGGTGGCGGAGGAGGCGGTCCTGATGGCCCTCTATTGTTTCCTGAAATCGCCGGATGACTTTTTGGCCACGATTCGCCGGGGGGTCAACACCCAGGGGGATTCGGACTCCATTGCCTGCATCGCCGGCGGCATCAGCGGCGCCTACCTGGGCATCCGGGCCCTGCCGCCGGATTGGGTGGATCGCATCGAGAAGTCCACTTACCTGGCGGATCTGGCCCGGCGTTTGGCGGCGGTGAAAGGCCGGAGTTGAACGACGCCGCCGGCCCGGGGGACGCCTCACCCAGCTATACAGTTTTCAGTTTTCAGTTTTTGGTTTTCGGTTAAATAAATAAGAAATATCACGTAGGGCGGGTTCTACGCGCCATTGTTGGTGCGTGAAACGCACCCTACAAAAAAACCCAATAATCTCAACAAGTTGTCCAAGCAGAGCTTGGGTCCAATATGTGTTCCCCAGCAGGAGCTTGGGAACGAGCATCTTGAAATGCAATAACCTTTCCTGACACTACTGAGATAGTTTGTTGCATTTTTAACGGCAGACCTGATTAATCCTGAAATTATTTAAGAGAATCTTCTCATCCGGCCGCCTGGCGGCCAGTGGTCCGGTTCCGGGATAATATCCTTATGAAGAAGCTGATGAGATTAATCCCGATGGCGCTTCTGGGCGGGATTATGGGGCTGGCCGGTCTCGGAGTCAACGGCGGCGCGGCCCGGGCCGCGGACAGTTTTGCCGACGCCCGGCAGACCATGGTGGCCCGGCAACTGCAGCGCCGGGACATCACCGACCCCCGGGTCCTGATCGCCATGGGCACGGTGCCCCGGCACCGGTTTGTGCCCGGGGCCCTGGCGTCCCAGGCCTACGGGGATTATCCTTTGCCCATCGGGGCAGGCCAGACCATCTCCCAGCCCTATATTGTGGCCCTGATGAGCCAATGGGCCGAAGTGCACCCGGGAGATAAGGTCCTGGAGGTGGGGACGGGTTCGGGGTATCAGGCGGCGGTCCTGGCGGAGTTGACGGATAAGGTCTTCAGCATCGAACTCCGCCCGGCCCTGGCCCGCCAGGCCGCGGCGCGCCTGAAGGACCTGGGCTACGCCCGGGTGCGGGTGCGATGCGGCGACGGCTACCTGGGCTGGCCGGCGGAGGCCCCCTTCGACGCCATCCTGGTGACCGCGGCCGCGCCCCGGGTGCCCCCGGCCTTGGAGGCGCAGCTCAAAGAGGGCGGCCGCCTGGTGATTCCCCTGGGGGCGCCCTATGGGGGCCAGACCCTGGTGCGGTGGCGCAAAGTTCACGGGAAACTGGTGGAGGAAGCCTCCCTGCCGGTGCGCTTTGTGCCCCTGGTGCGGCCTCCGGCTCTTAAACCCGCGCCCTGAGCCCGTTAATGGGCTGGGGCTGGTTGCGTTGCCACCCTTCTCGTATAAACCAGGTACTTGTCCTCTTCCAAGAACAGGTGGACTTCGAACCCATCCTGCTTATAAGCCTCCACGGCCTGGCGGGCATCCTCACTGGTGACGTAAGCCACCCCATCCCACATAAATTTCTTGCCGGCCACTTCCCGGGCGAAAGGTATGGTCAAACCTGGCTCCTCCTTCTGCGGTGGGGGCCTCAACCACCATGGGGTCAACGGTCATACAAAGGCAGGCAGGTTTTTTCGGACTTCCGCAACCCATAATGGCCGGGGAGACCCTGGCCTCACCCTGATTCTCAGGTTACGATATTCCCAGGGCGGCGTCCACTTGGGCCTCCAATTGCTCCAGGGTGAAGCCGGCCACGTAGATGCCCTTTTTCGGGCAGGTAGCCATGCATGAACCACAACCCTGGCAGAGAACCTGATTCACCTCCACCGTCTTCTTGACGTTGCCGTCCCGCATATATTCCAACAGGGTGATGGCCTTGAAAGGACAGGCATCCACGCAAAAGGCGCAGCCGTCGCAATTTTCGTCAATGGGGCGGGAGGTAATGGATTCGAGTTCCAGGGTGTCCCGGCAAAGAATGGTGCTGGCCCGGGAGGCACAGGCCAGGGCCTCGGCCATGGATTCCTGAATGGGCTTGGGAAAATGGCAGAGCCCGGCCATATAGATACCCGTGGTGGTGGATTCCACCGGCCTGATCTTGGGATGAGCTTCGGCAAAGAACCCATCAGCATCCAGATGCACCTTGTACAAATCCGCCAGGGGCGCATTCTGATGGGGAATAATGGCCGTGGCCAGGGTCAGGAGGTCCACCCGGAGTTCCATCGGCTTTTGGAGGTCCGTATCTACAAATCTGATGACGATTTTATCCCCCTCGGATTCCACCTTGGGAGGGTCATCGACATTATAACGGAAAAAAAGCACCCCTAGTTCCCGGGCCCTGGCGTAGAGAGGTTCTCGTTCGCCATAGGTGCGCATATCCCGGTAAAGAATATAGACCTCCATATCGGGATTCAGGCGCTTCAGACGGATGGCATTCTCCACGGAATGGCTGCAGCACACCCGGTTGCAGTACGGCCGCTCGGGGATGCGGGAGCCCACACACTGGATAAAGCCCACTGCCTGAGCATTCTTCACCCTGGGGGTTCTCCGGGCCAATTCCTGGTCCAGTTCCAAGGAAACCAGGACGTTGGGGTGCTCTTTATAAAGATACTCGCCTTCGGGGCGCAGCGGTTCAGCGCCGACGGCAATGATGACCACCCCATGCTCGATTTCCTGGCCGGTGGACAACTTCGATTTATAGTTACCCACCGACCCGGATACCTCGGTTACCATGGTCAGAAAGTGGACCGTGATCTTGGGATGCTGCTCCACTTGGGCAACCATGGCATCCACCATTACTTGAACCCGTTCGTCCCGCCAGGTGCTATGGAGCTTGCGGGCATTACCGCCCAGATGCTCCAATCTTTCCACCAGGTGGACCTCGAAACCCTGGTCCGCCAGGGCCACGGCGCTGGTCATGCCGGCCATGCCGCCCCCGATAACCAGGACCCGCTTATTAACCGGCACCGAAAGATATTTCAAGGGCTCCAGCATCCTGGCTTTGGCCACGCCCATGCGGATCAGGTCCCGACATTTTTCCGTGGCTTTTTCCGGCTCCCCCTGGTGCACCCAGGTGCACTGATTGCGGATGTTGGCCATTTCAAACAGATATTTGTTGAGGCCGGCGTTTCTGAGCATGGTCTGAAACATGGCGCCGTGGGTAGTGGGACTGCATGAGGCCACCACCACCCGGTTCAGTCGGTGCTCCTGGATCACCTGCACCATCTGATTCTGGGAGTCTTGGGAGCAACTGAATAGATTTTCCTGAACATATTCCACATCGGGGATAGTGCGGGCGCTTTCCACCAGGGAGGGAATATCGGCCACGCCGCCGATATTCATGCCGCAGTGGCAGATAAAGACCCCCACCCGCGGCGGTTCATCCGCTAGGTCTTGTTCCGGGGGAAAGGCGATCTCTTTCTGCAAGGTCCCCCGGACCGGGGCCAGCAGTCTGGCAGAGGAGGCCGCCGCGGCGCTTCCCTGCACCACCGACTCGGGAATGTCTTTGGGGCCGGTGAAACTGCCACAGGCAAAGACCCCCGGCCTGGAGGTGGATACCGGGGTAAAGCTGCCGGTGGAGACAAAGTTGGAGGGGGAAACCATCACGCCTAATTTATGGGCCAGCGCGGCGGTTTCGGGATCGACCCCCATGCCCACCGATAACACCACCAGATTAAATTCTTCCGTCCGGATGCGATTGGTTTCATCCACATAGGTCAATGCCAGGTCATGGGTGCGGGGGTTTTGCACCACCCGGGAAACCATGGCCCGCACATAGTTGATCTGGTGGAGCTTTTTGGCCGCCTGATAGTATCTCTCGAATCCTTTCCCATGAGCCCTGAGATCGATGAAGAAAATGGTGGGACGAATTTTGGCATCATGCTCTTGGGCAATGATGGCCTGCTTGGTGGCGTACATGCAGCACACCGAAGAACAATAGGGCCGGCCCATGGCAGCATCGCGAGACCCGACACATTGGATCCAGGCGATTTTTTCCGGCTCGGCGGCGTCGGAGGGACGCTGGATATGCGCATGGGTCGGGCCGGTGGCCGACAACATCCGTTCGAATTCCATGGCGGTGAGGACATTGGGATACCGGCCATAGCCATATTCCGGCTTTTTGCGGGCATCGAAAACCTGGAAGCCGGGCGCCAGAATCACTGATCCCACCTCCAGATGCAGGACCCGGTCCGTCTGGGAAAAATCCACGGCCTGGGTAGGGCAGAATTTCTCGCATGCCCGGCACTTGCCTTTGCGAAAATAAATGCAGTGTTCTTTATCTATGGCATATTTTAACGGCACCGCCTGGGGATAGAGGACATAAGCCGCTTTCCGGGCACTGAGCCCCTGGTTGAACTCGTTGGGCACCTTTTTAGGGCATTTCTCGGCGCAAACGCCGCAGGCGATGCACCGGCTGGGATCGATGTACCGGGCTTTCTGGACCACCTCGACCTGATAGTTGCCTTCATTCCCGGAGATACCCGCCACCTCGGCCGGAGCCAGAATTTCGATGTTTAAATGGCGGCCCACCTCCACCAGTTTCGGCGCCAGGGTGCACATGGAGCAGTCATTGGTGGGAAAAGTCTTGTCCAACATCGGCATGACGCCGCCGATGGCGGGCTTTTTCTCCACCAGGTAGACATAAAAACCGCTCTCCGCCAGATCCAGGGCCGCCTGGATGCCGGACATGCCTCCTCCCACCACCATGACCGCGCCGACCTGTTGCGGTTTACCTCGGGATTTGTTGGGTGCCATCTGGGTGACTCTCGTTTAAACTATTCCCTTCATCTTTAATAAAGGCATGGGATCCACCACGTGCTGGGCCAGCCACTTGGGAGTATCAGGATGCCCCAGGGCTAAGGCAATCAATTCCGTAAAATAAAAGACCGGTAAGTAGTAATCCTGACCGAATTTGCGGGAAATCCGCTCTTGGGAAAGGTCCAGATTGGCCTGGCACATCTGACATGAGACCACGAAACATTCGGCCCCGGCCGCCAGGGCCTGCTCATAAAGACGGTGCACCAGGGTGTCGATGATATCCGGCCGGGCCACGGCCAACCCGGCGCCGCAACAGTCGGTTTTGAAAGACCAGTCGATGGGCTGGGTGCCCAAAACCTCCAACAGGCGCTCCATATTTTCCGGGTTTTCGTAGTCAGCTTTGTCGGTCACGGCGGGGGGCCGGGCCACCAGGCAGCCGTAGTAACACACGGGCCGCAGATTCATGAGGGAAACCACTACCTTGGTGGGGAGCGCTTTCAGGAAGGTATCTTGGGTCAGATAATCCAACAAATCCCAAATTTTCAGGCCGCCGCCATAAGCAATGCCCAGCTCTGTCCCCTCCGGGCCCAGCAAGGCCTTTTCCGCGACCTTGAGGCGGTTGAAGCACAGGGCGCAGGGCGCCACCACATCCCGCCCGGCCTGTTCGGCCAAGGCCAGATTGCGGGCCGGCAGGTGCAAGGCGAGATGGTGGTTTAAGCTGTGCGCCGAACTCGCCCCACAGCAATTCCAATCGAACAGCTCCACCAGCTCCACGTCCAGCTGTGACGCGACGCCGGCAATAGAGGCGGCATAGTCCACCGCCGTGCCTTCCAACGAGCAGCCGGGATAGTAGGTAACCTTCATGGGTTAAAAATCACCCTTGCGAAAAATTTCTCTGATCTGCGCTTTGCCTCTCAGGGCTGACGGACCGATGAGACGCATCCGGCGGCGTTTGAAGAGCTTCCAGCCCAAAATCAGATTTTCCTTTAGTTCCTGCAGATTTATTTGGCGGCGCATCTTATAAAGCGTGAAGCGCCGCAGGAGTATGGTTTCCGACAGGCGGCCCCCGGAAGTCCGTATGCTCCCCAGGAAAAAGCGGTGAAAGGCCGCGACCCCGGCATCCGGGATAGTTCCGCCCCGCTTGACCGCCTCCTCCTTGAGCCAGTCCATGACGCCGGCAATGTCGATGCCGTTGGGACAGCGGGTAGTGCAGGTCTGGCAGGCGGAACAGACCCAGATGGTCTCGGACCCGAGTACCTGTTCCTCTTGTCCTAAAAGCGCCAGGCGGATGACATGGTGCGGCAGAATATCCATGGCGAAGGTCAAGGGGCAACCCCCTGAACATTTCCTACAGGAAAAACATGTACTTACCGTCAGGCGAGCTTTGGTCAACTGTGCCGCCAGGGCAACCTGGGGCCTAATGGGGTAGTTTGCGGCGGCTTCCAGGGACATATCCTCCTCCCTGCTTACAAATAATCTTAACTGATTGCATTTTGCAACAAAAAATATTTTACAGAAGCGGTGGTGCC
>CAYNMI010000116.1:0-7688 GCA_964398095.1 uncultured Desulfobacca sp. | reverse complement strand
TGGCCACGATGGCTTTATTGCGCAGGTCCTTGCTGATGGAGGCGCCGATCTCGGACTTGCCGATCACCTTGAAATGGTTGTCCGTTATGGCCGTATTCAGAATGCCCACCAGGTGGTTGGCCATCTGGCCCACGGAGGTCTCGGACTTCTTGAGCTTGACCATGAGCTCCTTACCGCCCTCGATCTGCTGAATCTCGGCGTGGCCCCAGCCTTCCCGATTGAGGACGTTGCGCACCTGGCTGACGGTGAAGGGCTTGGCCGCGGTCATATCCACCAGGGCGCCGCCGCTGAACTCCACTCCCAGGTTACCGTGGCCCCGGGAGAGCTGCACGAAGGCCACAAGGCCAAGGAGGCACAAGGCCCCGGAAATGACAAAGGCGTAATGGCGCCAGCCGATGAAGTCGATATTGGGTTGCTTGAAGAATTCGAAGAAGTTGAGTTTGGTCAGCCAGCGCTTGACTATCGTCCAGTCATACACCACCCGGGTGCCGAACAGGGCGGTAAAGAGGTTGAGGATCACGCCCAGGCTCAGGGTGACGGCAAAGCCCTTGATGGGCCCGGTGCCGAAGAGGAACAGGGCGCAGGCGGTGATCAGGGTGGTGACGTGGGAGTCGATAATGGTCCAGAAGGCCTTGTCATAGCCCCCGTCGATGCCGGCCTTCAGGGGCTTGCCGGCATGAAATTCCTCTCGCATGCGCTCATAGATCAGTACGTTGGAGTCCACCGCCATGCCCACGGACAGGATGATACCGGCGATGCCCGGCAGGGTGAGGGTGGCGCCCAGAAGCGACAGGGCCCCCAGGAGCAGGATGACGTTGAGGATCATGGCATAGTTGGCCACGATGCCGGAGAAGCGGTAGTAGAAAAGCATGAAGGCGATGACCAGGATGGTGGCCAACAGGCCCGCGGTGAGCCCCTTTCTGATGGAGTCGGCCCCGAGACTGGGACCGATGGTGATATTCTGGACAATCTTGACGGTGGCCGGCAGGGCCCCGGCCCGGAGCACGATGGCCAGGTCATGGGCCTCGGCCGGGGTGTAGGAGCCGGTGATCTGGGCCCTGCCGCCCCCGATGCGCTCCTGGATCACCGGGGCCGACCGCACGACGCCATCCAGGATGATGGCCAGGCGGCGCTTGACGTTTTCACCGGTAATTTTGGCGAACTCCGCGGCTCCCCGGCGGTTGAAGTCTACGGACACATAGGGTTCGTTATAGTCGCCGATGCGCACCGAGGCGTCCTTCACCGCGGCACCGGTGAGCAGGACCTTTTTCTTGAGCAGCAGGGGCTTGCTTTCCAGGCGGCCGGTATCCCGGTTAATGCTCTTTTCGATATAGGCTTCTTCGTCGGCGGGAATCTTGCCGGCCAACGCCTGATTGAGCTGCTCCCGGTTATAGCCGGGCTTCAGGGCGCCACTCTTGAGGGCTTTATCGATCAATTCGGGCAAAGTACCCGTGGTCTGGTCATCCACCAGCTTGAATTCCAGTTGGGCCGTCTGCCCGATGAGGTCCAGGGCCCGCTGGGGGTCCTGGATCCCGGGAAGCTGGACCACAATCTGGTCGGAGCCCTGGCGCACCAAAACCGGCTCGGTCACGCCGAACTGGTCGATACGGTTGCGCAGGACCTCCAGGCTCTGGGACAGGGTGCGTTCCTGAAGCTGAGTGATTTCGTCGGGCTTGAGCTTCAGGCTATAAACCAGGCCGCCGCCCTGGCGTATAGGTTCACCGGCCGCCAGATGCGGGAACTCCTCCTTCAAAAGTCTTTGGAAAGCCGCCTCTTCGTCTTTATTGACCAGGGTGACGGGCAGCACCTGTTTGGTGACGTCACCTATCTTGAGGGTCAGGGCCCGCTTTTGCGCCATGTCCGTCATGTCGGAAGCATCGCGGTGCAAGGCATTGTTGATGGCGCTCTCCATGTCCACCTGGAGAATCAGGTTCATGCCGCCCTTCAGGTCCAATCCCAATTTTAAACCGCGACTGACATGCTTTTCCCACCAGCCCGGCAGACTCCCGGTGAGGGAAGGGAGCACAAACATAATGGCGATGACGGTGAGGATAAATAAGAAGAGGAATTTCAGACGAATGGTTCGCAACATGCATCCATCTCCTTAACGCCGGGGGCGCCTCCGGCGTTGGTTAAGCTATTTCCCCATGATCCCGGGAAGTTATAATAGAGAGAGGCCCCCGGCAAGCGCCCCGCCCCTCGGTCAGGCCTAATTTTACAAAACTATCTTAGACTTTTCTGCCTGTCAAGGCTCTTGGCCATATGGTTTAGCGAATGGTCTCAAAGCGGGATTTCAAACGGCGCCTTCGCCCCCGGCCAGGCCGGTCCGGGAGTGGTAATAACTGATGATATCCCGTTTGGCGATCATGCCCACGATGTCATTGGAGGTCTCGTCCTTCACCACCGGCAACTCGTCCACCCCGATGGTGTTCATCTTGTCCAGGGCCTCCTGGAGGGAATCGTTTAAGAACACCCGGACCACGTTGGGGGTAGCCACATCCTTGGCCACGATCAAATGGCTGACGCCCTCTTCAAACATGATCTCCCGGACATCATTAATGGAGAGAATGCCCGTCATTTCCCCTTTGAGGTTGACCACGGGAAAGTAGATATGCAAGGATTTGGTCATGATCTTCACCATATCCGAAAAATGGAGATTTTCGGGAATCAGGGTGACCCCCCGGGGGTGCAGGGCGTCCCGGACATACATATCTTCCAGGAGGCCCCGGGCAAATTCCCGCACATGGGCCGGGGAGGCCAGGCGGGTGAAGACCTGTTTTTCATAGAGGCCGGTTCTGCCCAAGAGGAGAATGGCGATGGCGGACACCAGCATTAAGGGAATCAGCAGAGTATAGCTGGCGCTCATCTCGCAGGCCATGATGATGGCGGCCAGGGGGGTCTTGGCCACCCCGGCGAAAAAGCCCCCCATCCCCACCAACACAAAGGAGTAAGGATAGAGCACCCAATGGGGAAAGAGCTGTTGCCCCAGATAACCGAAACCGCCCCCCAACATGGCCCCGATAAAGACGGAGGGCCCGAAGACCCCGCCGCTGCCGCCGGAGCCCAGGGTGCAGGAGGTGGCCAGAATCTTCATGGCCGCCATGATGAACATGGTGTACCACAGCATCTTGCCTTCCAGGGCCATCTGCACCCAGCCGTAGCTGCCGTCCATGACGTGGGGATAAAAGAAGAGGATCATGCCGCACATAAATCCCCCGATGGCCGGTTTAAAGACCCGGGGGATTCGCATGTGCGCAAAGAAATGATGATGCATGCCGTGAAAGGTCTTAATCCACACATATCCCACCGCGGCGCAGACCACCCCGAAAACGGCATAGGGCAGGAGTTCCCGGGGGAGTGCGAAGTCCACCGGGCCGGGAAAAAAGATGGCCGCCCGCCCGTAAACCTGGGTAAAAATGGTGTAGGCCACGATGGAGGAGATGATGCAGGGCAGAATGGCCTCGAATTCGAATTCCAGTTCCCGGTAGAGCACCTCGGTGGCGAAGAGCGCCGACCCCAGAGGCGCCCGGAAGATGGCCCCCAAGCCCGCGGCGGCCCCGGCCAGGGCCAGAATGCGGCGTTCCCGGGGCCCGAGTTTTAAGCTCGTGGCCAAAAACGATCCGAACCCGGAGCCGATCTGGGAGATGGGTCCTTCTTTCCCGGCGGAACCGCCGGTGCCGATGGTGATGGCCGACGTGATGATCTTCACAAAAGGGGCTCGGGGGCGGCTGTAACCGCCCTTCTTGTGAAAGGCTTCGATCATGGCGTCGGTGCCGTCACCGGCGGTCTCGGGAGCCAGGGTATAGACAATCAAGCCGGAAATTAGCCCCCCCAACGTCGGGATCAGGATGAGCAGAAAGTTGTAAGGTGAGTGGAAGGCCAGCACGCTAGCGGCGGGCGCCCCCCGGGCGGGCTCAATATAGCCGGTATACAAGGTGATGGTGTGTTTCAGAATCAAATGCAGCAATCCATCAAAAACGATGGCGCCGATACCGGAGACCACCCCCACGGCAATACTGAGCGTCACCCAGCGGAAGTGATAGGACCAACGGGGGGAGATAAAAGGAAAAAGGCGCTTTTTCGGCGGCGGGGTCAACGCGGTCCTCTCTTACCTGATAAAATAATGATCCGCCCGGAATTCACCGGGTGGATTTCGCCTGCCGGCGATCATAACCAAGTTATTTCCGGGCTGCCGGTCAAAGCGGCCGGTCGAAGATAAATTCTTCCTCGGGAAGTTTCAAAGCGGTGAGGAAATTTCCATACACGGCGCCGGTGTCGATCCCGATCTTATTGGGCATGAGCAGCGGCTGCCTGAAAGGCGTATGCCCGAAAATGACCCGGCGGCCAAAATCCTCCGGGGAAGTAATAAATTCACCCCGGATCCACAGCAGGTCGTCTTCCTGCTGTTCCGCCAGCGGCAGGCCGGGCTTGAGGCCGCCGTGCACAAAGATATAATCGGGGGTTTCATAATATAGTTGTAAGTCCTGGTAAAACTGGGCGTGGTCCGGCGGCAGGACCAGGCCTTCCCGGTCCATCCAATCATCCCCCCAGTAGGCTTCCAGGGTGGCCAGGCCGCCGTTGCAGAGAAACATTTCCGCCGCGGCGCCCTGGAGAAAGTCCAGGAACATGGCCTCGTGGTTGCCTTTGAGGCAGATAATCTGCCCCGGCGGGGCCAGATTCTTCAGACGGATGACAAAATCCACCACTCCCTTGGGCTCGGGGCCCCGGTCGATATAGTCCCCGATGAACAACAGCCGGTCTCTGGTGAGATCGGGGTTGATCTTTTCCATAAGGCGTTCCAGGGATTCCAGGCTCCCATGGATATCGCCGATGGCGTAAAGGTCACCGCGCATCTGAATCCTTTAAGTCGTAGGGGGGCACCTATGTGTGCCCCTCTCAGGGCGGACACACAGGTCCGCCCCTACAATGCTCATGCGCTTACAGCCAGCGAAACAGCTTTTCCCGCCGGTCCAACCGGGTGAGGCCCGCCTCCCGGGCCAGGCCCTGGGCTTCCTCGTGCTCCAGGCCCGTGAGCAATGTGCGCAAGGCCCGGTGCTCCGCCGCCCGGCCGCAGGGCCGGTACTGCCCCATGACGTTGACATAGGTGCGGGGCGAGACCTCCCGGGCCAAAAATGTCATGATCTCCTCGGTGCCGGCCAGACCGTCGGGCAGCACCAAATGGCGCACCAACAGGCCCCGCCGGGCCACGCCGGCTTCGTCCATTGCCAGGTCGCCCACCTGGCGGTGCATCTCTTTGACGGCCTGGCGGGCGATTTCCGGGTAGTCCTCCGCCTGGCACAAATCCTGCGCTACTCCCGGGTCCCAAAACTTGAAGTCCGGCATGTAAATATCCACCACCCCGTCCAGGAGCCGCAAGGTCTCCACGGCGTCATAGCCCCCGGTATTGTAGACCAGGGGGACGTTGAGCCCGCCCCCAATGGCCAGGGGCAAGGCCGCCAGGATCTGGTAAACTTGGTGGCTGGGGGTGACGAAATTGATATTATGGCAGCCCCGTTTCTGGAGAATGAGCATCATGGCGGCCAAATCTTCGACGCTGATCTCCTCGCCCTCTCCCCCGTGGCTGATTTCGTAATTCTGACAAAAAATACAATATAAATTGCAATGGGTGAAAAAGATGGTTCCCGAACCATGCTGCCCCACCAGAGGGTCTTCCTCGCCGAAATGCGCCGAATAAGACGACACCACGGGCTGGTCGCCGGTGCGGCACAGGCCCCGCTCCCCCTGATGCCGGTCCACCCGGCAGTTCCGGGGACAGAGATTGCACTGACTTAAGATATCATACGCCGCGGCAATCTTCGCCTGGAGCAGCCCCCGGCGATGGGTCTCTAAATAAAGCGGCTCCCAAATATCCATGACAAGTATACCTTTGGTAATGGTGCGGCAAGGGCCGGGGCAATTTTTTTAAATTATGCACCCATTTTCTCCTCAACCTCTCCCCCATAAGGGATTGGGGGAGGGGTTTGGGGAGGGGGTAAGGGCATCTACGAAAAACCCTTAGCCCCCTCCCCAAAACACAATCAACCTCCCTCCTACCATTCCTCCATCTCGGCCCGCCAGGGTTCCAGGAGGGCCCGGGGGAGGTCGGCGATGAACCGGGAGGGCGAATTGACGGTCATTCCGAATTGTCTACTATAACCGATACTTGGAAAAATTACCGCTAAATAGTTCCGGGCCCGGGTGGCGGCCACGTACATCAGGCGGCGCTCCTCCTCCAGGTCCTCGTCCCGCTCCTGGGAGTAGAAACCCGGGAAGCGGCCTTCCGCCGCCCAGATGATAAACACCGCGTCCCATTCCAGGCCCTTGGCGGAGTGCACCGTGGACAGGCTCAGGTACTCATCGGTGGGCGTGACCACGTCCGCCAGGCTGCTGGGCGGTTCCAGGGTCAGGTCATTGAGGAAGGTCTGCAGCTCTTTGTAGCGGGCGGTGATGGTCAGAAGGTGTTCCAGGTCCTTCATTCTCTTGGGATAGTCATCATACCGGTTCTTGGCCAGGGGTTCGTAATAGGCCAGGGCCAGGTTCATGCGGGTCATCAGGGTCTGGCCCGGGGCGTTCAGGCCTTCCATGAGGTCGGCCAGGTCCTTCAATTCGGCGGGGCGGCGTTGGTTCCGAAGCCATTTGACTCCGGCCGGAAGGTCAAAGCCGCCCTGGACCTGGGAGTTGAACCTGCTGCAGGTGGCCCGCCCCACTCCCGGGACCAGCAGGAGCAGCCGGTTCCAGCTCATGGTGTCCTGGGGGTTGGCCACCACCCGGAGGTGCGCCAGGAGGTCCTTGATGTGGGCGCTTTCCATGAATTTGAAGCCCCCGAACTTCATGAACGGCAGGCCCGCCCTCACCAGTTCGATCTCCAGGTCGAAGGAGTGGTAGCCGGCCCGGATGAGCACCGCGATCCGGCTCAAGGGCGTGCCCTGCTCCAACAGGTCCTCCACCTGGGCCACCACCAGCCGGGACTGCTCGTTTTCCGTGTCCGCCCGGAAGAGGCGGGGGCGGCTGCCGTCCGCCCGGCGGGTGAACAGGCACTTGGTGTACTTGTCCCGGGCCCCGGCGATGATGGCGTTGGCCAGGTCCAGGATGGGCTGGGTGCTGCGGTAATTCTCCTCCAGCTTGATGATCCGGGTGCCGGGAAACAGGTTGGGGAAATCCATGATGTTGCGAAAATTGGCTCCCCGGAAAGAATAAATGGACTGGGAGTCGTCCCCCACGGCCATGACGTTCTTATGGGAGTAAGCCAAAAGCTGCACCAGCTCGGCCTGGAGCCGGTTGGTGTCCTGGTATTCGTCCACCATCAGGTATTGGAAACGCCGGGACAGGTGGCGGCGCACGTCTTCGTGCTCCACCAGGAGACGCCGGCCTTCCAGCAGCAGGTCGTCATAGTCCAGCAAGGCGTGGCGCCGCTTTTCGTCCTGGTAGGCCGCGGCCATCTTGGCCAGGTGGTCCCGCTGCTCCAGGAACTGGGGGTAGTCCCGGGCCAGCAAATAGTCCAGGGACAGGTCCTTGTTGACCACCGCCCCCAGGATCTCGGCCATGGTCTCTTTCCGGGGAAAGGGGCCGGAGAGCTTTTTAAAGCCTAACCTCTCCTTGAGCAGGTTCAGCATATCCCCCTGGTCGGCCCGGTCCATGACCGTAAATCCCTTGGGATAACCCAGGCGCTCGCCGTACTGGCGCAGCCA
>CAYNMI010000115.1:3993-7712 GCA_964398095.1 uncultured Desulfobacca sp. | reverse complement strand
CCTATCTCCTGGAATCCTGGGCCGTGAAGAAATACCCCGACCTGGCCCATAAGTTCAAGCTCCAACCCGAGCCTCCCAAGGTCACGCCCCACCGGCTGAACTACATGGCCCCCCTGGAGCCGTTTTTCGTCCAGATGAAGATTGCCATGATCACGGGCCTGGCCCTGGCTTTTCCCCTCATTCTGTACCAGATGTGGCTGTTTTTTGCCCCGGCTCTGTACCCCCAGGAGAAGAAGCTCATCTATTATTTTCTGCCCATCGGCACGGTGGCCTTTATCCTGGGAGACATTTTTTTCCTCAAACTGGTGTGGCCCCTGGTCATGGCCTTCTCGCTGCGCTATGAGAGCCCCTTCCTGTTCTCCATGCTCAACCTGACCCAGTTTGTCAATTTTTGCCTGCGCCTGCTGCTGTTGTTCGGGTTGATCTTTGAACTACCCCTGATTCTGTTAGTGCTGGCCCGGGTGGGGATCGTGCGGGTGGACTTTCTGCGGCGCCAGCGGCGGGTGGCCATCCTGCTCAGTGCCGTGGTCGCGGCGTTTCACGCGGATGTGCTCACCATGGGGGCCATCGCCCTGCCCCTCTACGCCATGTATGAGCTCTCCATCCTCACGGTCCGGTTGTTCGGCGGGCCCCACAGCCGGAGCGAGGACCTGGAGCCGGCTCCGGCTCCGGCGGAATCGGGGTTGGGCCCGCCGGCCGCACCATAATCTATGGGGGAGCCGGCGGCACCGCTTCGGGGCAGAAGGCCTCGTCTCCCTGAATTGCCGGCACCGCCGGCGGCGGGGAGAGGCTTCCCCGGTTCGATCCGGAGGGGAGAGGCCCCCCAATTAGATTGACATATTTGCAGTCTGATTTATATATTGTCATATTGAGGACAAAAAAGGTTACTGATGAGCCCAGAATTGCAAAAACCTAACCCCGGCGGGCCCGGCGCGCTCGAGGCCGACAAACCCGGGAGCTGGCTGCGACGGAGCCTCAGCCGCCTGTCCGGCTGGCTGGGGGGGCAGGATTTCCATTACTCCGGGTACCTGCCCAGCCGCCCGGGGTTTTTATTGCGTTATACGCTGGACCCATTCTTCAAACGGGTGAAGGTGCAGCCGCGCTACCTGGAGCGGTTGCGGGACCTAGCCAGCCAGGGAGCCGTAGTCTATGCCCTGAAATACCGCAGCCATCTGGATTTCCTCTTTTTTAACCGACGCTACCAGAAGCTGGGAGTGGTGGCCCCGGAGGTGGCCTTTGACCTGAACCTGTGGATGTGGCAGCCCCTGTTCCACTTGGTGCAGATCATCTCCGCCGCGGTCAATTATTTTACTCGCCGCCGCGCCTGGCCCAACCCTTTCCAGGATGGCTATTTCTCTAAGACCATCCAGGAAAAACGCGGTTCCCTCCTCTTCCTGGTGGACCAGGTGGGCTTCCGGCAGCGGTTCCTCAAACCCCGGGAAGATCCCATTCGCCATCTCCTGGAGATCCAGGCGCAACTGGATTTCCCCATTTTCCTGGTCCCCCAGATGGTCATGTATGAAAAGGTTCCCTTCCGGGAAAACAAGGGGCTGTTGCAGCTTTTCTTCGGGGACAGCGAAAATCCCGGCAGGTTGCGGAAGATGGGCCTGTGTATCCTCAGGGCCAAGAGCGCCGTGGTGGAGGTCATGGAGCCGGTGAACCTCAAAGAGGCCCTGGCCGGCGCGGCTCCGGACGGCCGCCTGCGGGAATTGGCCCAGCAAATCCGGCGAGACTTGATTCAGCGCCTGGATGTGCAGCGGCGGGTGATTACCGGGCCGGTGATGAAGTCCCGGGAGGAATTCATGGAACTGACCCTCACCGATCCGGCGCTGACCCGTTCCATGGAGCATTTGGCGGAAACCGAGAAAAAGAAGCTGGCCAAGATCAAGAAGACGGCCCAGGATTACTTTTGGGAGATCTCCGCCGATCCCCACGTTTTCTACATCAGCGCCATGCACCAGCTGGTGAGCTGGCTGTCCGGGCACCTGTTTGACGGGATTGTCTTTGATACCCAGGGGTTCGAGAAAGTGCGGCAGGCCAGCCAGCGGGGCAGCCTGATCTTCGTCCCGTGCCACAAGAGCCACCTGGACTACCTCATCCTCAATAACCTCATCTTCCAGCATCACATGCAATCCCCGCGCATCGCCGCGGGCAAGAACCTCTCATTCTGGCCCCTGGGCCCGATTTTCCGGGGCTCCGGGGCGTTTTTCATCCGCCGCCGGTTCCTGGGCGGCAAACTCTATGCCGAGGTCCTCCACACCTACATCAAGACCCTGATCAAAACCGGCTATAACCTGGAATTCTTCATCGAAGGGGGGCGCAGCCGCACCGGCAAACTGGTGCTGCCCAAGCTGGGGCTCCTCAATATGATCCTGCGAGTCTACGACGAAGGGGCCGCCCCCGATATTCTCTTTGTCCCTACCTTCATCGGTTATGACCAGGTGCTGGAAGAAAAGGCGTATCTCAAGGAACTGGAGGGCGGGAAAAAAGAAGCGGAATCGGTGGGCCAACTGGTCCATGCCCGAAAATTCTTAAAGAAACGCTACGGCCGGGCCTACATCCAATTCAGCGAACCCATTTCCCTGAAAGAATACCTGGCCCAGGCGCAGCCGGTTGAAGTCGGGAAACTCCAGGCCCGCCACCACAGCCAGGAGTTGTCCTATCGCATCATCCAGGCCATTAACCAGATTTCCGTAGTCACCCCCTTTGCCCTGGCCTGCGCCGCCCTGCTCACCTATCCCCGCAAAGGCGTCTATCGCCGGGAGCTGCTGCAAATCATCCAGGTACTTTACGATTATCTCAAGGCCCAGGGGGTGCCCGAGGCCGATTCCCTGGAAGACCTCAGCCAGGCGGTGGAGGACACCCTGGCCCTGTGCGAGTCCCGCAAACTCGTCACCCCCATCGAGAAGGAAGAGGGCCTCACCGATGAGTTGGGGCTGGGCGGCTATAGCATCGATGAGACCAAACGCCCCCTGTTGGAATACTACAAAAACAATATCCTCCATTTCTTCCTGCCCGCGGCCATGGTCTCCTTAAGCATTCTGGCCCGCCAGGGCTTCGAGTTCAACCGGGGACAAATCCTGGAGGATTACAGCTTCCTCCTGGATTTTTTCCGGAACGAATTCATCTTCAGCGGTCCGGACCCGGAGCGCCAGGTAACGGAAACCCTGGACTACCTTGCATCCAGGGGGGTAGTGATCAATCTCGACCCCCAGGAGGCCTCCTATACCCTGTCGGCCTCCGGCCTCAAGGAACTGGCGTACTTCGCCAACCTGCTGTTTAACTATCTGGAATCCTATTGGATTGTCTTCCGGTCCATCAAGTTCCTCCAGAAGAAGCCCCGGAGCGAAAAGGAATTTTTGAAGCGCATCCAGTCCATCGGCCAGAAACTCTATAAAATGGGGGAAGTGGAGCGGAGCGAGGCCCTGTCGGAGGCTACCTTCCAAAACGCCGTGAAGATTTTCGGGGAAAAGGGGATCGTCCTGAAGAAAGCCCCTGAAGGCAAGGGCGCCACCACCTTCAGCCGGCCCAACGACGAAGACGCCAAAGAATTCTACGGCCAGCAACTGGCGCGGTTTCTGAGAAGATAGGGGAAATGCAGGGGCCAGGGGTCAGGGGTCAGGAAAACTTCAGTAGTTGTCGAAAGTTCCCTCTCTTATCGCCTTTTCCCTTTGCGGGGGGAAGGTAATAAGTCGGCTTTGTCAATCAAACTAACCCCT